>CAYJIO010000025.1:0-11743 GCA_964370255.1 uncultured Azospirillaceae bacterium | reverse complement strand
ACTCAACGTGTGCTGTTGAAATGGTTATACCACGAGCTCTTTCTTCAGGAGCTTTATCAATATTTGCATAATCAGTAAATTCTGCACCACCAGCTTCTGCTAATACTTTTGTAATCGCTGCTGTTAATGAAGTTTTACCATGGTCAACGTGACCAATTGTTCCGATATTACAGTGAGGCTTATTGCGCTCAAACTTTTCTTTTGCCATTTTATTCCCTTTGACTTTTAAGTTTATCTAAACCCCACTAAAACGGGGATAATTCTTTTTTAAGAGTTCTTAAAGGCGACTCACTTAGCCTGCTTGTTTACATAAAAAGCTAAGTATAATTACAAGATTTTTATTATATTGTCAAGCGGATTTTGTTTTTGTTATCAACAATTGTTTATTGCTCTTCTAGAACCCATTTTTTGAGGCTTATGTTGTCCATTTTGCCGCTGCCTAGTATTGGCATATCTTTTTTAAACAAGATTTGTCTGGGCAAAAACAACTCACTCATATTATTTTGTTTTATAAAATGGTGGATACTTTGTGTTGTGACGGCTCTGTTATTGGTTATGGCAACGATTTGCTCTCCTTTTGTGTCGTGTGGGATTGCAACAACTCCGTATAAAAACTCATCTCCGTATTCTTGATGGGCTTGTCTTATCATAATATCAACGGCGTTTAAGGATACCATTTCGCCACCAATTTTGGCAAAGCGTTTTATTCTGTCTTTGATATATACAAAACCAATCTCGTCAATTTCTACGACATCGCCTGTGTTATACCAACCGCCAGAAGGCTCTTCTATTACACCTGGGTTTTCTGGGCGCAGATAGCCTTTCATAACGTTTGGCCCTTTTACCCATAGCTCACCGCCTTTTGCAATGCCCTCTACTGGCACAATTTTGTGTTCTAGCCCTGGGAGGAGTTTTCCGATAGAGCCAAAGCGATTGAAAATCTCATTATTAAAGGTGACAACTGGGGTGCACTCTGTGGTGCCATAGCCTTCCATTACTTTAACGCCAAAACGCTCCATCCAGATGTCTCTGGTGTCTTGTTTGACGGCTTCTGCACCGGCATATACATATTTGAAGCTTCTAAAATCCATTGGGTGAGCTATTTTTGCATATCCCCTTAAGAATGTGTCTGTGCCAATAAAAACCGTTGCGCCAATCTCATAGGCAATTTCTGATACCACACGATAGTGCAAAGGTGATGGATATAAAAACAATTTGCAGCCCTCTAATAATGGCAACATTGTTGCAATAAGCCCAAAAGAATGGAACATTGGCAAAACATTTAATAGGCAATCTTGTGAAGTAATTGTTATTGTTGCGGCAAGCTGTTTGACGTTTGCTAGGATATTTGCATGAGAAAGAACAACCCCCTTTGGCTCCCCTTCTGAGCCAGATGTAAAGAGAATAGCACAAGGTTTGTCGCCGCCCGTTTTGTTTGGAATGTATCTGAATTTGTATTTTAATAAAGACTTTATTTTTGTTAATAAAGATATTTCTTTTCTTAAGTCTTCTAAAAATATAATCTCATAGCCAGCTTTTTTTAGACCGTCTACAACATCTTGCAAGTTGGCGTTTTTTATGAATAACTTTGAGGTTATAATTTTTTTTAGTTGTGCGGTTTTTGCCATTGATAATAATGAGTTTAGACCAACGGAAAAATTAAGCATTGCAGGTATTCTTTCATATGCACTGAGCCCTAAGAACGTTACTAAGCAAGCAACAGTTGTTGGTAGCATTACGCCAACATTTTCAAAATGAGTAGTTTTTTTCTTGAAGACGCTGCCTAAAACAAAAGATTTTATGACAATATCTTTGTAGTTGTTTGGCTGTCTGTTTAAGTCTTCTACAAAAAATGGGCGTTTTTTTAAGAATCCCCCTTTTGAGTTGACTTTTGCTGTTTTCATTAATCTGGCAAATACTGATTTTTCTGGGTTGAAAGATACATTAAACTTCATGTCTCTCATTATCATATAGACCTCATTTGAAATGTGGTCACGTTGGCGGCGTAGCTCATCTTTTAGCTTAAAAGGAATTGGCGCATTAACAACTATTTTAGAGCGTGGCATTGGGCGACGAGCCAAACAGCCTTTTGTTTTTGAGAAATATGAATATTTAAGACCTCTGATTAAAATTGGGATAATTGGCGCTTTTGCCTTGTCGGCTACAAGACCTGGGGCTTCATATATCTTCATTAAGCCACCGTCTGGAGAAATGCGACCTTCTGGAAATATCATACATAAACGACCCTCTTGAACTTTTTCAATCAGCGCTTTTATGTCCATTGGCTCTATTGGATTAAACTCCATAATATCTGCTGTTTTCATCAGCCATCTAATCCAACGGCGGCGCGCTAACTGCCCATGAAGAGCAAAAATGGGATTGCCCGGAAGAAATGCAAACAAAACAACCGGGTCAAGGTATGAAACGTGATTTGAAATGTATACACCTTTTTTGGGCAGAGTGTCTATATCAAAATTTATTTTGAAATTTATCTTAAAAGTTTTAAATATCGCTCTTAAAATAAATCTTATTATGTTTCTCATGACAAAAGTCCTCACAATTTGTTACAATATATTTAGGTTATTACAAAAGATTAAAAAGTCAAAGTTTTTTATTGATTTTTTATATGTGGTGATTTAGTTTGTGCATAACTATGGAGATTATAAATGAAGAAAGACAGCAAAACCAAGTTATTAAAAGCAGCTCTAAAAGAATTTGCAAAAAACGGATTTAACGGCGCAACAACAAGAGATATTGCAAACAAAGCCGATTTAAACATATCATCTATTATGTATTATTTTGGTGGCAAAAAAGCTTTATATCAGGCGGCGCTTGAGCTTATTGTTAAAGATGTTAATTTATTGCTTGAGGATATGTTAGAAAAATATAATGGAGTTAAGGACAAACCTAAAGAAGCATCTCAATTACTAAAAGACCTTATTTCTAGATTTTTATCTATATTGGTTGATGACAACCTCTCAAAAGATGTAAAAGGAATCTTTATTTTGGAATATTTTATGCCTTCTGAAAACTTTTATATTTTATATGAGGGGCTAATACTGCCTTTTCATAAAAAAATAAGCCGCTTGATGATAATTGCTAGCAACAAAAGAATAAAAGAAAAAGATGCTTTGTTATACACGTTTCCTATATTTGCGCAGCTCTTTATGTTTTCTTCTAGAAAAGGGGCTATATGCCAGCTTATGAATTGGTCAGATATTGGCGAAAAGGAAAGAAGACAACTATTAAAATCCATTGACAATCAGCTAGATAGCTTAATTAATCCACAATAAATCAATCAATTGATTGACTCAAAATAATTAGAAGTGTAACGTTAGTTTGAAACGATTTTTATGAGAAGTCGTTCTTTTGTAAACTAAAATGGGATTTTTTATATGAAAAAACTTTTAACTATGACTGCAGTTGGGGCAATTATGTTAACTTCTGCAAATGCTCAAGCCTCTGGCTTTTTTATTAGAGAACAATCAATTTCTGGTATGGGGAATGCTTTTGCTGGCGCAACCGCTGGTGCTGAAGATATATCATATTCTTTTTGGAACCCTGCCGGCTTAACAAGGCATGAGGGCATGCAAGTTAATGCAAACGTAACAATGCTTTATTCTACTCTTGAGGCAGAATCTAGAAATGCTCCATATAATAAAGAAGATGAAGTTATTCCTTTTGCAGTTATTCCTAGTGGATATGCATCTTATCAGTTCAATGACAAGCTAACAGCTGGCTTTTCTGTAACAGCTCCGTTTGGATTAAAAACAGATTATGAAAATGACTTTAGTAATTTGGTAGCAGGCGATCAAGACACGCTTTCTGATTTGAAAACATATAACTTTGCAACGTCTTTGGCTTATAAACTTACGGACAAATTGTCTTTGGGGGCGGGATTAAATATTCAAAGAATTGAGGCAGAGTTAAGAAGCTCTATAAATGCAGGAGCTGCATTGCAAAACCTGGAAGGTGATGCAACAGATGCTGGATATACTCTTGGTGCATTATATGAGTTTAATGAAGGGACTCGCGTTGGTGTTGGATATAGAAGCGAAATTGATCATGAGTTAGAAGGCGAAGGCAGCGGCGCTTATAATGGCGGAATTGCAGCAAAAGTCACAACACCTGAGATGTTAACTTTTGGTGTTTATCATGATGTTGACGACAGCTGGGCTATTATGGCAGAGGCACAAAGAACCGGCTGGAGCTCATTTAAGACATTAGATATTTTGATGACATCTGGACCTGGTGCAGGCACATCATTAAACAAGGTTGATGAAGAATGGAACGATGTTTGGTTCTACTCAATTGGGGCAAACTATAAATATAGCGACAAGACAAAATTTAGATTTGGTGTTGCATATGACGACAACCCCGTTGATGATTATTATAGAACAATGAGAATCCCAGATTCTGACAGAGTTTGGCTATCAACTGGTCTTGAATATAAAATTGATGATAAAATGACATTTAATGCAGGATATACTTTTATATTTGCAGACTCTCATAAAATTGACTATAAGGAAGACGGGACAAACAAGGTCTCCTATGACGGCAATATTCATTTGCTTGGGCTTGGCTTAAACTATAAGTTTTAAGACATTCAAATTATATAGAGAGCTTTTATAAGCTCTCTTTTTTGTTGCAAATAATATCTTATGGATATATATATGACTTATGAAAACAGAAGAACTAATTGAAAATTTTTCTTATCTTGATGATTGGGAAGATAAGTATAAATATATTATTGAGCTTGGAGAAAAGCTTGATGAATATCCTTGTGCGTATAAAACAGATGAGCATAAAGTTGATGGCTGCCAATCTCAAGTTTGGCTTGCAAAAGATATGAGTGGCAAATTTATTGCAGATTCTGATGCTATGATTGTTAAGGGGCTGCTTTATATCGTTTTAACCGTTTTTAATGAAGATAAAAACAGCAATATAGAAAGCGCCTTTAAGGAGCTTGGGTTATTAGAACACTTAAGCCCATCTCGAAGAAATGGGCTTTTTGCAGTTATTGAAAAAATAAAAAATCAATAGATATCTTCACGATAAGATGGATTATTTTTTGTGAAGAGCTCTAAACTATTTTTTTGAGACAACAACCATTGCTTCTCTTAATATTCTGTCTGATATCATATAGCCAGTTTGCAGCACTTGGACTATTGTGCCTTCTTCTTTGCTATCGTCTGCAACTTGAGATATTACTTGATGAAAGTTTGGGTCAAAAGGCTTATCTAGGCAATCCATTGGAGAAATCTCAAACTTATTAAAGACCTTTAAGAGCTCATTATACGTTAATTGCACGCCGTCTAATAATGGGCATGGCTCTGATGATTCCATTGCTCTTTGCATATTATCTGCAACTGGCAACAAAGATTTTGCAAAAGAAGATATTGCATACTTTGAGTTTTTGTCTGCCTCTTGGAGTAATCTTCTTTTTGTGTTTTCTGTGTCCGCAAAAACTCTTAGCATATCATTTTTAAGCTTTGCAATCTCTGTTTGCAAGGCTTCTAGCTCATCTTCTGGGCGTTCGTTTGTCTCCTCGTCCATTTCTTCAACAAGCTCATTTTCAATAATATCTTCGTTTTCTTCGATAATTTCTTTTGTTTTATTTTCTTTTGCCATTGTAATCTCTCTTAAATTAAATATATATTAAGTATTTAGTGATAAAATTTTGTTAAGTCAAGAGTTTTGGAGTGGAGTAATGATAAAAATTTTTGAGAGTTTGCCTTTGGGCTTTATTGCAGAGAATTTTAATAAAAAAAAGGCGCAAAAGTTTTTTAAACCAACAAACCCCGCGTATTTGAAACTATATAGCCAATCAAAAAAACAGGTTTTGGGAAAATCTCTTTGGAGAGAGCCAAAAAAAATAAACGCTTTTATGGCCAGTGCAGAAACGGCAACGTTTATGAAACTTGGCGGCCTTGGCATGATTGCATCTGAGCTTCCGGAGTGTTTTAATAACACTTTTTTGAAATCTGATGAAAAGATGACAATCATAACCCCAATGTATTTAGGTGACACAGGCAAAAAAAGAGCCTCTCTTGCTGATGGCAAATACTATGGCGCAGAAGGTATTTTTGCAAATGTTGAAAAAGTGTTGAGCTATAATATAAACTTTGTCTGCGGTCAAAAAAAGCTAGAAAAACAGAAAGTAAATGTTTATAAAGGCAGAGTCAATAATGTTGACTATTTGTTTTTGGACAATGAGCGTTTTTTTTCAATCAACCCACATCAAGACAATAACAATGCCCAAGATGGCTGCTATGTCTTAAATGCTTTTGGAATTGGCGAGGTTGAAAGATTTGCATTTTTTTCAAAAGCTATATATGGGCTTTTAGAAGAATTGGCAAAAAAAACTAACAAAAGCATTATGTTTCCGACAACGATTGTTGCAAATGATTGGCACACTGGTGCTTTATGTGGGTTATTAAAATATTTTTCTACCTCTTGTTTTGACTTTGGTATGATATCTGAGCTTGTTTATGAAAAACTTTTTAATCTGCCGGTTGTATATATTATTCATCATTTGGGCTATCAGGGCTGGAGTTATGAAAACTCATCTCATCTATTAAACTCTTTATATGAAGAAATGGCTGTAAATGTGTTTAAGTCCGCAAAAGTTGCAAAAAACACTAACCCAAGGTTTGAAAACTCTTTAATCGTTGATGATAGCTATAATCAATCAGCTCCTAGCATAGCACTTGCAGACAGAATTGTAACTGTTTCTAACAACTATCAAGAAGAGGTTTCAAAAGATTTGTCATTAGGGCAAGACTTTAGGGATATATTAAAAATTAGAAAAAACCATAGAACCTTTTTTGGAATTGTGAATGGATATGATAAAAAATTGATATCTCCTAACAAAAATAAAATTGAAGAAATTAATCAATACTTTTCTTCTGGTTTTGAATATTATGATGAGAAGTCAACCGAAAAGAAAAATGCTGTAAAAAAAGAGTTTGCAAATGTGTTGTCAAAAATTGCCTCTGATAAAGATTTTAAGAATAAAACAATTCCATTAATTGATACGTATAAATTTGAAGACTGCTTTAAGGACATTAAAGATATTAGCCAAGTGCCAATTATCTGCGCGACATCAAGACTTGTGGAGCAAAAAGGCTATGACATTGCAGCGGAGGCAATATTAAAGCTAATAAAAAATGAGACCTATGCAGAACCCCCAATATTTATTCTTGGTGGTGCTGGCGATGATATTAATTATAAGTATTTAACAAACCTAAAAGATGAAGTTGCTAAGTTTGATAAAAAAGCGGCTGCTAGAATATTTGTATTTAGAGGATATAAAGATGAATTTGCATATGCAATTCAACTAGCATCTGATTTTTATTTGATGCCTTGCAGGTTTGAGCCTTGTGGACTTACCCAGATGGAGGCTATGGCAAAAGGGGCATTGCCCATTGCAATGTCAACAGGCGGGCTTGTTGATACGATAATTGATGGCGTAGATGGTTTTAGGACGCAAGCTTTTTTTGGCACAAAGTATCATGTGTTTGGTGATAATATAACCGCAAAAAGACTAAAGACAAATGAGGTCGCCTATCAAGAAACCTTGCAAAAGGCTCTAAAAGTATTTTATGAAGGCAGAAGCATATTGCACCAAATGACATATAATGCTATGAAAAAAGACTTTAGCTGGGATGTTGAGTGTGGGTCTGTTTATTCATATTATAACTTATTAAAAACAGGACATATATAAAAAAAGAGCCTTTTATAAAGGCTCTTTTATCAACTTAAGCAACTATGTTTTTGGTGTCTTGGGCTATTACAAATTCCTCATTAGTTGGGATTACAAAAGCTTTGACCTTAGAGGTTGAGGTTGTTATTTCTGCTGTCTCACCTCTTTTGTTGTTTTCTTGTTCATTAATCTCAAGACCTAGGTAGTGAAATTGCTCTAAAATTAATTTTCTTGTAAGGCAAGAGTTTTCTCCAACTCCTGCTGTAAACACAATTGCATCAACGCCTTTAAGCGCCGCTATATATGCGCCAATTTGTTTGGTGATTGAATAAATATAACACTTCATTGCTTCAACAGTTGCTTCTTCACCTCTTAAATATGCGGCCTCAAAGTCACGAGAATCACTATAGCCAGTAAGGCCTGTTTTGCCACTTTGACGGTTTAAGATGTCATTTACCTCATCAACACTAAGGTTTTGTGTTTGCATCATATAAAGAGGAATATATGGGTCGATGTCACCGCAACGTGTGTCCATCATAATGCCTGCAAGAGGTGTCATGCCCATAGAAGTGTCTATGCACTCACCGTCTTTAATGGCACTAACAGAAGCACCACTGCCAATGTGGCAGGTAATGATTTTTTTTCCTTTGCCAATAATTTTTTGGCACTCATTTGCAACAAAGAAGTGCGATGTGCCATGAAAACCATAACGTCTGATTTTATATTCTTTGCGTTCTTTTTCTGGCAAAGCATATGTATATGCCTCAACTGGCATTGTTTGATGAAATGCGGTGTCAAACACAACAACTTGCTTTACGTTTGGCAACTGTTCTTTAACTGCTTTTAATACAAAAACAGCAGCTGGGTTGTGCAAAGGTGCCAAGTTTGATAAACCCTCAATTTTTGCAATAACATCATCTGTAACCAAAGTTGATTGTTTGAAGATGTCTCCGCCTTGCACAACTCTGTTACCAATTGCAGAGATTTCATCTAATGAAGATATTGCGCCGTCAAGCAAAAGCTTAACAACCTCATTAAAGGCATCACTATGGTTGTTTAAGTCAACATTAATTTCTTTTTTGTCGCCATTTGCAAACTTTATGCCCACAAAAGAGGCGCTGCGGCCAATACGCTCAGCATTGCCTTTGCAGATTACGTTATAATTATTATTTTCAACAGAATAAAGTTGATATTTAAGGGTAGAAGACCCTGCATTTAAAACTAATATTTTCATTATTTTTTGCCTTTGACTAAATTGTTTAACAATATCCACAAATTGATACTATTTTTAATAAATGTCAAGAACAAAAAAATAGCGCTTGCTATCATAAAAATAATAATATATTCTTCAAAAAAAATTTAGGAGAATAATAATGATTTTATCAATTGGGCTGATTTTGATTGGGTTTGTTTTGCTAATGGTTGGAGCAGATCTGACTGTTAAAGGTGGAGTTGCTATTGCAAACAAGCTTAACATTGCCCCTGTTATTATTGGCTTGACAATTCTTGCCTTTGGAACTTCTGCTCCTGAGTTTGTTGTTTCTATAAAAGCTGCATTTAAGGGAGCTGAAGGAATTGTTTTGGGCAATATTATTGGGTCTAATATTGGTAACATTTTATTAATATTGGGTGTTAGCGCAATGATTTCTCCTATTGTTAGTGACAAAAAAACGTTTTTTAGAGATTATAAATTTTTATTGGCGGTAACATTATTATTTGTTGCAATTGCATATTTTGGAATGTTTGGCAGAGCTCATGGAATCGTTATGTTGGCCCTTTTGCTTGGCTTTATTTGGTTTAACTATAAGAACTCAAAAGACAAATCTGCAGATAATGAAGAAACCCACAGCCCTTATGCATCAAAGAACTGGTTATTTGTAATTGGGCTTACAATAATTGGCTTGGGCATTATTGTTTATGGTGGAGAGTTGTTGGTAGACGGCGCGGTTAGTATTGCTGAGCTACTTGGCGTGTCTGAAGAAATTATTGGGCTAACCATTATTGCAATTGGCACTTCTTTGCCAGAGTTGGCGGTCTCTGCAATTGCTGCATACAGAGGGCAAAGCTCGGTTGCACTTGGCAACATTGTTGGCTCTAACATTTGGAATATTGTTTTTATAATGGGCTTTACGGCAACGGTTACAAACGTTGAGGTGCCAAATCAATTTATTAACTATGACAATATTGTAATGCTTGGGGCAACGCTTGTCTTGTGGCCAATAATGATGAAAAAAGGCAAAATTTCTAGACTTGAAGGCTCTTTATTTGTTTTGTGCTTTGTTGCATACATCGCCTCTCAAGTTTTAATCTCAAAAGGGATAATATCAATTGGATAAGTTCTTTAAAATTGCATATCAAGAGGCTAAAAAAGCATTTGAAAAAGATGAAGTTCCTGTTGGTTGTGTAATTGTTAAGGACGGAAAAATTATAGCAAAAGCCCACAATGAGTGCGAGCATAAAAATAATGCAACCTACCATGCAGAGATGATTGCTATAAATAAAGCTTGCAAAAAACTAGGGCAAAATCGGTTGTGGGACTGTGACTTGTATGTTACTTTAGAGCCATGCCCAATGTGCGCTGCTGCAATCTCTTTTGTGCGTGTTAAAAATTTGTATATTGGATGTTTGGATAAAAAAAGTGGCGGGACAAGTTTTTATGACTTAAAGACCTGTCACCACAAACCAGTTATTGAAATTGCAGACAGCAAAGAATGCTCGCAAATATTAAAAGATTTTTTTAAGCAAAAAAGGCAATAAAAAAACACCGTGAAAATTTAAGAAAAGACATCCAATATAAAAGGAGGTCGTTTCTTGTTATTTCAGGGTGTTTTTTATACTCAGTTCTTTTTATCTTTTATGAAAAAAAGTGTAATGCTAATCAGCCATGATAGGGGCAATGCAGAGACTATAAGTAACAGTGCTCCTAGCCCAACAAATAAATAAGCTATAATTTCCATTTGTTTATAATTTAGGTTAATAATCGTAATCTAAGTTGAAACAAACATAAAATAAAAATACTGTCAAGACTTCTTTGCTAGGGGGTGGTTGTTTTTAACAGTTTTTATCAATTTTTCATCTGCTATATGTGTATAAATTTCTGTTGTTGTGATGCTTTCATGACCCAAAAGCTTTTGAACAACTCTTAAGTTTGTGTCATTATGCAAAAGATGTGTGGCAAAAGAATGGCGCAAAACATGGGGGGTGACAAGGCTTGGATATATTCCTGTGTTTATTGCAACATTTTTAATTGCCTTAAAAAAGCCGTCTCTTGTGATGTGACCAGACTTTGATGATTTTGAAGGAAACAAAAAAAGAGAATCGGGAATTGCTGTTAAATATTTTGACAAACGCTCTGTTGTTGTTTTTGCCACTGGCAGAAGTCTTTCTTTTGCGCCTTTACCAAAGACTAATAACTGAGATTTATTTAAGTTTATTGCGTTTTTTTTAAGGCTGACAAGCTCTGATACCCTAATGCCTGTTGCATACATCAGCTCAATCATTATGCCAATTTTATATATATCTATGTTTTTTTTTGTATAGCAATAATCTATCATCTGAAAAATTTGTTGAGAGGACAAGAACTTTGGTAGCGGCTTGTCTTGCTTTGGGATATCAATATTCATGGCAACGTTTTCGTTTATTTCTTTTTCTATAAACAAAAATTTTGCAT
Organism: uncultured Azospirillaceae bacterium; assembly: GCA_964370255.1. Classification (GTDB taxonomy): domain Bacteria; phylum Pseudomonadota; class Alphaproteobacteria; order RF32; family CAG-239; genus JAWXUC01. The sequence continues at coordinate 368 of CAYJIO010000025.1, read as the reverse complement.
ATTCTCTAAAAACTGAGATTTTTCTGGCTATGGTTTTTTTTGCATAACCTTTTTGATGAAGATATTTTATATAATTTTTAGAATCGGCTATTGCGTCAAGCTCTTCAATTTGCCAAACATCTCTTTTATATGCATCAATTGTATTAAGGCTTGCACCTTTTTGAGATGCAAGCATATCTATAAAATCGTCAATTCTTGTCATTGAACTCTTACGCTAACACTCTCTTTTACAACGCTTTGCTCAACGGGAACGTCTAAAAACACTCCCAACAAAACAAGCAAAATAACGCTAAAAATTAAAATATAAATAAATTTCTTTGATTTTTTTTGTTTTATCATTTATAATCTCCTTTAATTGGAGTTTAATA
>CAYJIO010000024.1:0-11819 GCA_964370255.1 uncultured Azospirillaceae bacterium | reverse complement strand
AAACGTCCAGGCGCGCACTTCTTTTTCTCCAACCGTAAAATATGTCTTAAGCCCCAAAAGCGCATAACCAGCTTTGATAATTTTTGACAAACCTGTCTCAGACAACCCTAATTCTTCTAAGAATAAAGTTCTATCATCGCCGTCCAAAAGGGCAATCTCAGATTCTATTGCAGCTGATATCACAACCGCTTTTGCGCCCTCATTAGCTGCTTTCTCAAAAACTCTAGCTGAAAAATCATTGCCATTTTTGGCACTATTTTCATCAACATTACAAACATACAAAACAGGTTTTCCGGTCAACAATGCAAGTTGCTTATATATTTTTTGCTCTTCCTTATCTGTTGGCATTGCTGTTCTTGCAGGCTTGCCATCTTGCAAAGCTTTTAATATTGGTTCAATAACCTCACACTTTGCTTTTGCTTCTTTATCTTGCCCAGCTCTTGCTTTTTTTTGTGCCTGATTATATTGTTTTTCCAAACTCTCTAAATCTGCAATCATAAGTTCTGTTTCAACAATTTCAGCATCGCGAATTGGGTCAACGCTGCCTTCAACGTGAGTAATGTTGCCATCTTCAAAACAACGTAACACATGGATTATTGCATCTGTTTCTCTGATATTTGCCAAAAACTGATTGCCCAAGCCTTCGCCTTTTGATGCACCTTTAACAAGGCCTGCAATATCAACAAACTCAAGCTGCGTTGGCACAGTTTGTTTTGGCTTAACAAGTTTTGTTAGCATATCCAAACGCTCATCTGGCACAAGAACAGAGCCAGAATTTGGCTCAATAGTACAAAACGGATAATTTGCCGCTTGTGCAGAAATTGTTTGTGTTAATGCATTAAAAAGAGTTGATTTGCCAACATTTGGCAGGCCAACAATACCGCAATTAAATCCCATATTTATATTCCTTTATTATTTATTTGTTTGCAAAATATTATAATATAATAAATATGTCAAGAAACTCTTGAAAAATAAAATAAACGCTACAATTTAATAACAGAGGCTTGGATTGGAAAATCTTTTTCAACTTCAATTAAATTCATATGAGTAGCACGCCTAAAAGAAAAATAATCCATGCTAGTATAAGTGTCAATGCCTGAGGTGGTAATATTTTTGATGCCTTTATCTTTAAGTTTTTTTATCATATAAGCCTCAAGATCTAATAAATATCCATCACCTGTTTTTTCAAAAAAGCTTTTATCATCAAACAAATCATACAAATCTTGTTTTGCCTCAAAAGATTTTTTTGCAATGTTTGGGCCAATAGCAACCTTAATGTTTTCAAGCTTAGAGCCTTTTTCAATCATCAAATCAATTGTGTTCTGCGTCACTCCATCAAGTGTTCCTCTCCAGCCAGAGTGCACTGCACCAACAAGACCTTTAACATCATCACGCAACAAAACAGGAATACAATCAGCAGAGGTCACAAGTAACAATATGTCTTTTTTGTTTGTTACACAAGCGTCAGCATTAATCTCTCTAAGGCTGGGATTGTCTACAAAAATAGCTTTATTTGTATGCGACTGCAATGGCAAAAAAACGTTTTCAATCCCCAAACCAAAGCGCTTTGCAATAAGTTCAATATTACTTTTTATATTTTCAACATCATCTTGACAAACAAGACTAACATTAAGAGAAGAATATTTGCCACAAGAAACTCCTCCCATATTAGAGCAGAACAAATGCTTATCATCTGGCAGGTTAGGGGCTTTATAGCCACTTATATTATTGTCCATTTTTTGCCAAAACTTCTTCTAATTTTTCTTTAACAACTTTTTCAACAACCAAAGACAGATTGTCATTCAGCCACTTTTTTATTTGCGCATTAGCAATATTGTCAAAATTTATATCCATAACTTTTTTGGCTATTTCTTTTTGCAAAACATCTTCCAAAACAACGTCATCAACAACAACAGGAGTTGCTGAAAACATTTTTGCAAAATTATTAATAATCTCAACAGATGTTTTTTCTTTTTCTCCCAAAGTTATTTCATTATTATCAGATGCCAAACTTGCATCTTCAACTTCTTCAACAACATCTTCTTCAACTTCCTCAAAAATCTCTGCTTCTTGGGGCTCAATGTTTTCATCAACTGGCACAACTTCCTCTATATGCTCTTCTTCTTAAAAAACAGACGTTATATTCTCAGGGGTCTCTTCTTCAACAAAGTCACCACCCAAATTATTAGAATCTTTTATAACATTGTCTAAAGAGTTAATAAACTCATCAACATTAAAATCTGGATCAGGCTTAATTTCTTCAACACTTTCTTCAAGATTAAAGGAGTTATCATCAGCATCGTCAAAGACATTTGCATCATTAAGAATAAAATCCTCACTCAGTTCTATAATATCATCTCCGTTTTCAGCATCATCTTCAAAATCAACATCAACAACGTTTTCTTCTTGTTCTTCGACAACTTGTTCGGTTTTTATATCACTTTCATCTTCTAAAACATTTTTAATAGAAGACAAAATTTCTTCGACACTCATATTTTCTTGATTATCTTGCATATTATTCTTCCTCATTTACTGACATTGACAACCATTTTCCTTTGGTTTTATCATAATTTTTTGCTGGATCATAAACAGTTACGTCCAAATCCAAATCGCTAGCAGTTAACTTGCCCATAGAAAGTAGCAACTGCAAAGATGACAAATAATAATTTTCTTTAGCAACCTCTTTATTAACCTCAGAATTTAATAATTCTTGATAAGCATCTAAAACATTTAACAATGTTCTATTGCCAAGAGCTTCTTCTTTTTGCACACCGTCAAGTGCCAATTGATTCGCTGCAATTTGTGCATCAATCGCTTCAACCTCAGCTTTTGCCGCCACCATAAGTTGATAATAAGATGTTGTGTCAGAAACAGCCTGTCTTGTTGCCGTAATAATATCATCAGCAGCAGATGCTCTTTGATATTTGCTTTGTCTCAACACGGCTCTATTAAGACCTGCATCATAAATTGGCACATTCAAATCCAAGCCAACTTTAACAGAATCAGTCTCAATGCTTCCGCCATATAATGCATTGTCTGTATCTGCATTATTTCTGTTTGCACTAGCACTCAGATTAAGAGAGGGCAACAACTTTCCTGCATTTTCTGCAACCACATAAGCTTTTGACGTATAATTATCTTTTGCTTGTTTAATAGAATAGTTATTATTTTTTGCAAATTTAAGAGCATCATCAAGGGAAGATGGCAAAATTGCAGAAATAAAAGTAGGCTCAGATAGGCTGCTGGCTTTTGCGCCAATTGTTTTTTCATACTCAGCCTTAATGGCTTCTAAATTACCTTTTGCATTAATTGTATCTGCAACTGCTTCTGCATGTCTTGCTTTTGCCTGAGACACATCAGTTCTTGTAACCTCACCAACATCAAAACGCTTTAGAGTTTCATCAAGTCTTTGTTTTAATAAAGATTCGTTATTTTCTTGTAGTTTAACCGTAGCCTCAGCTCTTAAAACATTTAAATATGCCGTTGCAGCAGTCAATAAAACCGTCTGTTCTGTATTAAAAAAACTGTTTTGAGCAGATTTAATTGCATATTTTGAAGCCTTAACCGCATTCATAGTCTGAAATCCAGAAAACAAAGACTGAGTTGCAACAACACCAATATTATCCTGATTACCAGAGTTGCCAGCAGCAGGATTCTCAGATTCTATATCACTATAAGAATAATCCCCATTAATAGAAACCGTAGGTCTATATCCAGATTTTGCAATAGCCATAGTCTCATCAACTCCTTGCAAAACATTTATAGAAGATTTTAATATTGGGTTTGTTTTATAAGCTTGGCTCAACGCTTCAGGAAGAGTTTGCGCACCAAGACTTGTTGTAACAAAACAAAAAGAAAATGCAAAAAATAGCTTTTTATTAAACATTGTTAATCCTTAATTAAGTTATATGTTGTAAACGATATATATCTTATACAAAAATAAATAGATTATTGCAACTTCTATTATTTTGCTTGTATATAAATATAAAACGAAACAAAAAAGGACTAAACATGAAAAAAGCCCCTAGCGTTATAAGTGAAATCGACAAAGCAAGACTTAAACTTTCAATTGAACATTACATCAAATATTTTATTGCAAAAAGAGCATCTGAATTAACCAAAGAAGAAGCTTTGCAAGCATTGTCTTTAGCAGTCCGAGAATTTGCAATGGATAAAATGTATGAAACAATGGCCAGATACAACCAAAAAGGCACAAAAAGAGTATATTATTTATCTATTGAATATTTAATTGGTCGCTCGCTTGAAAACAATCTTCACAATCTGGGCTTATTTGACATATTTAACTCTATCAAAATAGATGGAATGCCAGATTTTTCAATAGAAGAAATTTTTGACACAGAATATGACCCTGCATTGGGCAACGGTGGCTTAGGAAGACTTGCTGCATGCTATCTCGATTCTATGGCTTCAGTTGGCTTGGCCGGCTTTGGTTATGGCATAAACTATAACTATGGCTTATTTAAACAAAAATTTGAAGACGGATACCAAGTAGAGCTTGCAGACAGCTGGGCTGCAGAAAACTCTCCATGGCAAATCGCCAGACCAGACAGAACATTCAGAATTCCACTAGGTGGCAACGTAGAAGTCTTTAAAACCTCAAGCGGAGAAGACCACTATGTTTGGAGTGGCACAGAGGCAATTTTTGGCGTTCCGCATGATTTTCCAATCGTTGGCTATGACGGCAAATCTGTAAATTATTTAAGATTATTTTCTGCAAAATCAGACGATGAGTTAGATATAAACATATTTAATGAAGGCGCATATATAGATGCAGTAAAAGAAAAGATTGAATCAGAGACAATCTCAAAAGTATTATATCCATCAGACGCATTGGAATCAGGCAAAGAGCTACGCTTAAAACAACAATACTTTTTTGTATCTTGCGCATGCCAAGACATCTTAAGAAGATTTTTAGAAAAAAACAATGACTTTAGCAAGTTGCCAGATGAGGTTTGCATTCAATTAAATGACACTCACCCAGCAATCGCCATTCCAGAAATGATGCGTTTATTAGTCGACATATACGGTCAAGACTGGGACACTGCATGGAGCATCGTAACAAAAGTTTTTGCATATACAAACCACACATTACTGCCAGAAGCACTAGAAACATGGCCAACAAGAATAATGTCAAAACTACTACCTCGACACGTTCAAATAATTTTTGAAATAAACAGAAGATTTATGTTAGAAGTTCAAGAAAAATTTGGCGACGATTATCAAATGTTATCAAAACTCTCAATTGTTTCTGGAGACGGACAAAATCAAATCATAAGAATGGCAAATCTTTCTATTGTTGGTTCTTTTTCAGTAAATGGCGTTGCAAAATTGCACTCAGAATTAGTCAAAAAATCATTAGTGCCAGAGTTTTATAAATTATGGCCAAAAAAGTTTAAAAACGTTACAAATGGTGTAACACCAAGACGTTGGTTATTACATGCAAATAATGACTTAAGCAGATTAATACAAGAAAAAATCGGCGAGGATTGGGTTGTTAATTTTGATGAAATCAAAAAACTCTTAAAATTTGCCAAAGACAAAGAGTTCTTAAATGAGCTTGCAACAATCAAAAAAATAGACAAGAAAAAATTGGCAAAATATATCTTAAAAACAACAGGAATAGCAGTAGATGCAAACTCAATGTTTATTGTTCATGCAAAAAGAATACATGAATACAAACGCCAATTAATGACAATATTAGAAGTTATCGGAGAATATTTGTCAATAATTCAAGACAACAAAAAACCAATCACAAACAAAACATACATTTTTGCAGGCAAAGCAGCTCCTTCATACCAATTTGCAAAATTGATTATAAAATTAATCAACAACGTTGCAGAAGTTGTCAATAACGACCCAAGGGTAGGGGCAAGCTTAAAAGTTGTCTTTATTCCAGACTACAAAGTCTCTGTTGCAGAAATCTTAATCCCTGCAGCAAATGTTAGCGTCCAATCATCAACCGCAGGCTTTGAGGCAAGCGGCACAGGCAATATGAAGTTTGCCATAAACGGCGCCTTAACCGTAGGCACACTAGATGGTGCAAACATAGAAATATTGGACAAAGTCGGCGCCAAAAACTTTTATCTATTTGGCAAAACAGAAGAAGAAATTGTTTCCTTAAGAAACACATATAATCCAAAGAAAAAATATGAAGATAGTGAATATATCAAACGCATCTTAAATGCCATAAAATCAAATATGTTCTGCCAAAAAGAAGGCGTTTTAATATTCCAGCCAATCTTTGAAGAACTAACCCAAAGAGACTACTTCTTTGTCTTAGAAGACCTAGAGGCTTTTCATGAAGCGATGAACAAAGCATCAACAGATTATAACAAGCCAGAAAAATGGGGAGAAAAATCCTTAAACAACATTGCCAATATGGGATACTTCTCATCAGACAGGTCAATAATGGATTATGCCAAAGACATCTGGAACATAAAACCTTGTTAAAAAAAAGACAGACAAAAAAACACCTGCAAGTAAATTGCAGGTGTTTTATTTTTTATATTATTTTATTGAAACAAGCCTTTAATAGTGTTTACTTTATTTACAGTATCATTAACTTTATCAACGGTCTCAGAATTTTCTATTGCTTTATTTGCTTCATTAGAAAAATGAGATTTTGCCAAGTTTTTATGCTCATCAACCATCTCTCCAGTAGACTTATCAGAAACAGCTTTTTCAACCACCTGTTGTTTTGCCAATGTTTTATGATCATCAACCGCCTTATTAAAATCAAACGCCATTGCAGAAGTTGCAGCAAAAATTGCTGAAATTGTTAAAATTGTTGCTGTTTTTTTCATTTTTTTATCCTTTATATAAAAATTGTTGAAGTTGTTTTAAGGCAACGCCTCTATGAGATATAACATTTTTTTCAGCTTTTTCCATCTGTCCAAAAGTTATATCATACCCGTCAGGTATAAAAATTTTATCATAACCAAAACCTTTATCACCTTGTTTATTATCAGTGATTCTTCCATACACTCTTCCATCAAATAATTCTATCTTTTCATCAGGAGAGGCAAGGGCAATAACACACTGAAAATAAGCCCCCCAGTCATTTGACTTGGTTCTTTTTATTTCTTGAATCAGTTTATCCATACCTTTTTCAAAATCTCTGTTTGGCGCATAACGTGCAGAATAAACCCCAGGAGCACCATTAAGAGCATTTACACATAAACCACTATCATCAGCAAGACAATAAAGCCCAGAAGACTTTGCATATGCCTTTGCTTTTAGTATTGCATTTTCAGCAAAAGTCTCTCCTGTTTCTTCAACATCTGGCAAAAAAAGCTCATTTGCAGACACAACATCAATGCCTAAAGGCAAAAGAATATCTTTAATCTCATTAATTTTGCCCTCATTATGAGAGGCTAGCAATATCTTCCTCATAGTTTTGTCCTAAATTCGTCAAATACATATTGACTTTATTTTATAATCATTTAATAATAACTGCAAGTAAAAAATATTATTAATTAATAAACTGTAAAGATATGAAACCAAAATTATTATTAGATTGCGATGGAGTATTATACCATCTTGCAAACATTGAAGAACCATCAATTCTTAAAGCCGCTCTTAACGCTGCAGAAAAACTAAATCTTGGAGAGAATGCTCAAGAAGAGTTAATCAAAGCAAGCGAAGAGTTTGATAACGATATGATGTATTATCCTTTTTTGAAGTTAATTGACAACGATGTTAAAAAAGCAAACATTTTTAACAAAGAGATTGTAAAAATAACTGACTACTCAAAAATACCCAAAAATGAGGAGCTCTTTGCAATCATAAAAAAGCTTCAACAAAGCTTTGATGTCACTGTTGTAACAGACAACTCAATTCACCATGTTGAAAAAATATTTATGGCACTTTGGAACAAAACAATAACCCAAAGCAAAATAGATGTTTATAGCATCGAACACGCAAGAACCGAGCACTCTTGGCTCACAAAAAGCAAAGGCGGGTTGCAATTGTTCTGCTTATATAAAGAGTTCAACCCAAGAGACTGCCTTTTGATAGATGATAACAAAAAAAACATCGACGCAGCAAAAGAAATCAACATGAGAACCATCTTAGTTAAAGAAGATATGGACATTTGCCAAATTCTAAGCAACTTATAAGAATAAAGCGGTTAGTTTTTCTAACCGCTTTTTTTATGTGCTCTATATATCAAAAACACTGGCTTCCTACCTTCGCGGACTGCCTTTTTCTGATACTTGGTTTCAACCCAATCTCTTGGTGCATATCTCCAGTCGTTGCTGTTTTTTGCTGTCCAAACAAAGTTTTTATCTTCATTCATTTTACGCAACGTCCAAGACTTATATACTTTGTGGTCTGTTGCCACCACAAAAAGGCCATCTTTTTTTAAGATGCGGTTTATTTCAAGCAAATTTTCAGGATTAACAAAACGCCTAAATGCATGGCGCTTTTTTGGCCATGGGTCCGGAAATAATAAAAACACTTTATCCAATGAACCATCAGGAATTTTTGCAAACAGTTTTCTAACATCATCATCCCAAACACGAACATTGTCAGAGCGGGTAGGGAGCAACGATATATTTTCTGGCATATTTTTGCCTTCTTTAACACCTGTTATAAGGGTTAATAAATTGGCAACACCATTTTGAAACACCTCAGCACCAATAAAAAACACATCTTTAAGATTTTGAGACAACCCTGCCAGATGCGTGCCATCTCCAAAGCCAATTTCTAAAAAAACTTTGTTTGCTTTTGGCATTTCATTAAATTTAATTTTTGGCAAAAAAGTTTCTAAAAGGTTTGACTTTGCAACCCTTATTTTTCTGCCAATACGTCTGCCATAAAATTTTGGCTCATCACTTTTATAAGCACTCACGTCTAAAATCCTCTACTAAGTCTAGTTTTTCCCAACTCAAACCTTCTTTACCAAAGTGCCCATAATTAACTGTTTTTGAATATATCGGCTTTAATAAATCTAAGTGTTTGATAATTCCTTGCGGGCTTAAGTCCACAAGTTTATAAATTGCATCTATAATTTTTTCCTCTTCAACATGGTTTGAATCAAGACAGTTTAACCACAAGCTCATTGGCTCTTTTTTGCCAATTGCATAAGAAATTTGCAACATACACCTATCGCACAACCCCGCAGCAACAATATTTTTTGCCAAATAGCGCATCATATATGCAGCTGAGCGATCAACTTTTGTCGGGTCTTTGCCAGAAAACGCACCGCCACCATGCATGGCAGCACCACCATATGTGTCAACAACAATTTTTCTGCCTGTCAAACCAGCATCACCATCTGGACCACCAATCACAAAGCGCCCCGTCGGGTTTATAAATATTTTATCTTCATCAGGCATCAGTTCAACAGGAATAGATTTTTTTATAATATCTAAAACAATTGCCCTAACATCCTCTAAACTTAAGTGCTCATGATGCTGGGTTGAGACAATAATATTGTCTATGCCAACTGGCTTACCATCTTCAAATATAACAGAAACTTGAGATTTTGCATCTGGCTCAATACCCACAATTTCTTTGTTGTGACGAGATGTTGCCAAATTCTTTAAGATTTTGTGTGCCAAATAAATTGGCATTGGCATATAGTTTGTATCATAACCATTTTCTTTTTTTGCATAGCCAAACATAATGCCTTGATCGCCAGCGCCATTACTATCCACCCCAAGAGCAATGTCAGAAGACTGATGATGCAAATAATTTTTGACCGTTAATGTTTGCCAAGAAAAACCTTTTTGATCATAGCCAACTTTTTTAACCACATCTCTAACCACACCTTCAATTTCTTGCTCGCTTACGTCTGCATTGCACTTTGTTTCTCCGGCAATAATAACAAGGTTTGTGGTTGCCATAACCTCAATTGCGCAGCGCGACATTTGGTCTTTTGATAAAAACAAATCAACGATGCCATCTGATATGGCATCGCAAATTTTATCTGGATGACCTTCAGAAACTGATTCTGAAGTGAAAATATATCTGCTCATTTTTAATTGTTTTCTTCTATATTACTAAATGTTGTTTTAGACATTTGAACCACCATATCAAACAAGTGTCTAGCCGCTTTGCGGTTTTGAATTTTGTAATATGCTTTCACTAGCTCAATTGCTTCTTTTCTGTGCATTGGATCATCATCTAAGATAACTTTATTATCCGACATCAACATTGGAGCAGTCTCTGGCGCTGCAAACGTCATTGGGCTTTGAGAAGCTGTTTTCTTGTCCATATCTTCATAAAAAAAGCCAATTGGCACTTCCAAAGCCTGAGATATATCATACAATCTCGACGCTCCAACTCTGTTTGCACCTTTTTCATATTTTTGCACTTGCTGAAATGTAAGCCCAAGCATTGCAGCCAATTTTTCCTGAGAAAGCCCAAGAAGCGTTCTTCTAAGCCTAATTCTCTCTCCAACATGAGAATCAATTGGATTTGGATCACCTTCTTGCGTTCTACCTCTTTTTGCTTTTTTGCTAATTTCTGATTGATTTAAATTAATTTTTTTTACTTTAGTCTTATTAAGTAGTTTCATAGTTATATTCTCCTAGTTGAATATTGAACTGTTTTTTTAACACAATCATAGATTGAAGTCAATAAAAATTATATACTATTTGTAAAAAAACTAAAAAGAATTCATCCAATTATATGGCAATATGTCTTTTAACTTAACAATTTTCGTCTCTGAAATAACAACATCAGTGTTTTCATTTTCTTTATCAATTTGCATCAGCATCTCTCTACATCTACCACAAGGGGGGAGGATTTTGCCATTATCAATAACCGCAACAATCATCTTAATTTTAGTAACTCTGTCTTTAAGCATTTGAGAGACAGCAGAAGATTCTGCACAAAAGCCCAACCCACACTGCAAATTCATATTAATTCCTGTATAAATCTTGTCATTATCAGCCAAAAGAGCAGAGGCCACAACTCCTGCAGAATTACCATCAAAGGTATTTAACTCAAAATTGCCTGCTACTTTTCTTGCTTCATCAATCAATTTATTTTTCATAAAAAATCCCCTTTATATTGGAATATTATAAAGGGGAAGGGGTTAAAATATAATTAAAAACAATTACATTTTCATTTGTTTGCCATCTTCTTTTTTTCCCATATGATGGCAACAAATCAGGCAAATTGCAGACAAACCAACCAAAATATATACAGCACGTGACAACGACGTCATTGGCCCAAACAAAAAGGCAACAAGGTCAAAATTGCACAAGCCAACCAAGCCCCAGTTAAGAGCACCGATTAAAACCAAAATTTTTGATATTCTTTTACATATCATCATTATTTTTTCTCCTAAATTAAATTTAACATATATAATATAATTATACACAAACATTTTTCAAGTAACAAAAATGTTGACAATCAAAAGAATAGGGGTAATCTAAAATAGACATTCATATTACTTCACAAATAAAATATTAAAAAGATGAAAGACTACACATTAACGGAGCTTAGGTATTCATTTGGCTTACTTAAAGTGAATGAAAGCCCAAAAATCAAAACCATTTCTGAACTGAAGACTGAGTATATGAAGCTGTTTCAAAACTCAAAGAGTTATCTAAAAAAAAGATCAGCTATTCATCCAGTGAACTTTTCAAGAACTGTAGACAATCTATCGTTTGATGACAAATTATCAGATGAAGAAATCATCAAAGCAATCACCAGTTGCTAACCACAGATAAAAAACACCTCCGCAATATAAAGCTGAGGTGTTTTTTTGTATATACGCTACAACAAATGACAAATTCATTGAAATAAATTTGTCGCATAATATATATTATGTATATAATGAGGTG
>CAYJIO010000023.1:0-12106 GCA_964370255.1 uncultured Azospirillaceae bacterium | reverse complement strand
GTCTGAAAATATAGCTTTTGCTTCTTTATTTAATTGAGGTTGTGGCGTGTTTATAGATTTTTCTATATTGTTAGATTTAATTGCCAAGCCTCTTAACTCTAACTTTTTTTCTGCAGACATTGTTTGCTGCTTTACCTGAGAAATAGTGTTAGATTGCTCTTTTTCTTGAGATTTTGCTATTGTTGTAGAGTCTTTACTTTTTTCTTTTTTTGACTTAAAGCTATTAGCAGCTCTTTTGCCTAAAGTTATTAAATATTCTGGATTTGCCATAACTTTAAGCGGAGTTGCAAAAGCTGTTGTTGCAGAACCTATTGTTACAAGTGAAGCACCTGCCAAACCAGCAAATGGATTAGATTTATCATTTGCTAGCTCAACCCCTTTCTTAAACATTGAGATTCCGGCAGATTCTATTGCGTTTATAGTTTTATACATATTTTTTAGCAAAAAACCACCAGGGTTGCCATAAGCATCACCTTTAGTTGAGTTTCTGTATAAAACAGATTGGTTCATCTCACCTTCGGCTTCTTTGTTTGTTCTTTGCATCCAATTATTAAGTCTTGCAAAATTAGTTTTTTGTAGGCCAGATTGTTTTACAAATTTTTTAGAAACATTGTTTTGATATACATCATTTTGAGACTGACTATCATAAAATTTTGAGTCATCTACTGTAGAGTAACCATTTTCTGTCCTTGGTGTATCTAGAAAAGACGTAAACTGAGCGTTTAGTTCTTTTAATTTATCTTCCTTAAATTTTAAGAATTCTGGGCTTTTCCATGTAGTTCTGTCTTTTACCTCATGATTTTTCATATATTCTTTTTGAATCATTTGGATGATATCTAACGTTTCTCTTACTTCACTCATAACAGTCTCCTATAAATCTTTATTTATTAACACTATAATATCACAAAATTAAGATAAAGTAAATGGTTATTTGGATTTGTGTGTGTGCGTGGGTTCGCTGTTATCGATTATCCCATATTGGGATAATTGACGCTCCTGATAGGTTGCTTAAGACAGCGTAAGTGAATGAGATGTTTTGAAAATTGAAGATTCCTTATCTTGAGCCGTTTTGAAGGCTCAAGAGGAATGACATTGTACTATGATTTTTTGGTGCGATCGAGAATTGCTAAGTAAAAAAGCAATGCTATTGCTTTTTTGTCTGTAAAATCTTTGTAACATCTTAATGAGCATAGCCAAACTAGTTTGAGCTAATGCGAGTTTAGATGCCAAAGCAATAGTCTTCTATTGCAACATAAAATTGCACCGCAATTTTTTTGGTGCGATCGAGAAGACTCGAACTTCCACGAACTTAGTTCACAACGACCTCAACGTTGCGCGTCTACCAATTCCGCCACGATCGCACGATGAGTGAGCTTTTAGATTATTTATTTTAAGATAGCAAGTGTTTTTTTTCTTTATGCATTATTTATATAAAAAGCTTGATTTTTATGGCTTATGTAATATGATGCAAACAAAAGGATGAAATATGGAAAATACAAATACTATAAATTATGAAAACTTAATTCAAAAAGCCCTTAAAAATGTGGTTAAAGATGCTCTTGAAATGTTTGAGAAAGATGGGGCTATTGGTGAGCACCACTTCTTTATTACTTTTAAGACAAATGCTTATGGGGTTAAGCTACCTGCATTTTTATTAAACCAATACCCTGATGAGATGACAATTATATTGCAACATCAGTTTGAAAACCTTGAGGTTAATAATGACAATTTTTCTGTTGATCTTAGCTTTAGTGGCAACCCTCAAAAGCTTGTGATTGACTTTGATGCAATTACGTCTTTTGCAGACCCTTATGCAAAATTTGGGCTCTCTTTTGAAAAACAAGAGGATTTAGAAAGCAAAGAAGAAAAACCAACTGCCGAGGTGGTTTCTATTGACGCATTTAGAAAAGCAAAAAAATAATGAAAAAGATTTCTGTCTTAATTGCAAACAAACACCCAACATCAATTTCTATTGAAGACGAGTTTTTTAGTCAATTAAAACAAATTGCTCAAAAAAAAGAAATGAGCTTCAACCAAATAATAACCTTAATAGATGAAGAGAAAGAAGTAGAAAACCTATCAAGCGCTATTAGAATTTACATATTAAAGGAATTAATCAATGACAACCATGAATAAAATTAAAATAGGCAATTTTGAGATGGCAAATGACATGCCGTTAACGTTGATTTGTGGCCCTTGCCAAATTGAGAGCAAAGAGCACGCAATTATGATCGCAGAAGAAATGGTTAAAATTACAAAAGAGCTTGGAATTAACTATATCTTCAAGGCATCTTTTGATAAAGCTAATCGCACCTCTATTAATGGTGCTAGAGGCGTTGGGATTGAAACTGGGATTGATACATTTAAGGAAATTAAAGCTCGCTTTGGCTGCCCAATCGTTACAGATGTCCACGAGGTCAGCCAATGTGAAGAAATTGCTCCGTATGTTGATATGCTGCAAATCCCTGCTTTTTTATGTCGCCAGACAGACTTGGTTGTTGCAGCTGCAAAGACAGGCAAAGTTGTTAACATTAAAAAAGGGCAATTCCTCGCCCCTTGGGATATGAAAAATATTGTAAAAAAATCTGTTGATAGTGGCAACTCAAATGTTTGTATTACTGAACGTGGAACGTCTTTTGGTTATAATACCTTAATTACGGACTTTAGAGGGTTGCCGCAAATGGCGCAAGACACCGGTTGCCCGATTATATTTGATGCGACTCACTCTGTGCAACAACCTGGTGGCAAAGGGGCTTCAACTGGTGGGCAAAGAGAGTTTGCTCCAGTATTGGCAAATTGTGCAATATCAACCAAAATTGCTGCCGTGTTTATAGAAACGCATGACAACCCAGATGTTGCGTTGTCTGATGGGCCAAACTCAATTGCCTTAAAAGATATGAAAAAAGTAATATCTGATATGATAGCTTTTGACAACCTTGCAAAAAGCCTATGAAGATTGTTGCAACCGCAGTTGCCGTCGAAGATAACAAAGTATTAATCACCCAAAGGCCAGAGGGCAAACCGTTAGCTGGCTTTTGGGAGTTTCCTGGTGGCAAGATTGAAGACAAAGAAACTTTGGAACAAGCCTTAAGAAGAGAACTTTTTGAAGAGCTTAATATAAACATTAATGTTGGCGATTTCTTAATGGATTCACATTATAAATATGAGCACGGAGAATTTTTGTTAAGAGTGCATTATGTGACAATAACAGACATTAACAACTTTAGGCTAAACCATCACCAAGACTATAAGTGGATTGAGGCAAAAGAGCTTAATGACTATAAATTTCCGCAAGCGGATATGCCCATTGTTGAGGCACTAATAAAAAAGAGCTCATGATTAGAGCTCTTTTTATTTATTCAACAACCTGCTCTGTGGCAAGTCTTTCTCTTTCTTCTAGCATTTCTACTTTTTTTCTTCTGCCGCGTCTTTTCTTTTGTGGGGTTTTTTGTTTTGAAGCGCCTATTACATAATTGGCGCAGACCTTAAACAAGTCTACCAAATAGCCATTAAACATATGGTCGGCGTCTTCAATAAGAGCAAAGTCTACGTCTATGTTTTTTTGTTGGTTTAATCTTTTTGCTAATTGAGCAACACTTGATGGCTGAACAATATCATCTTTGCCACCTTGAACTATTAAGCCACTTGTTGGGCATGGGGCTAAAAAAGAAAAGTCCTTATCACTTGCAGGGGGAGAAAGAGCTATAAAATTGTTAATGTCTGGGCGTCTCATTAATAAATGCAAGCCTACCCAAGAGCCAAAAGAATAGCCAGCTATCCAGCATTGCTTTGCCTCTGGATTATTTGCTTGAAGCCAGTCTAGTGCTGCTGTTGCGTCTGCAAGCTCGCCTTCTCCGTCACTAAAATCTCCCTGAGAGCGGCCAACACTTCTGAAGTTAAACCTTAAAACTGAAAAACCAAGCTTCTCAAAACAATTAAACATTGTATAAACAACTTTATTGTTCATTGTGCCACCATATTGTGGGTGCGGGTGCAAAATTAAAGCTATTGGTGCGTTGGGATTGGGATTTTTGTGGTATCTGCCTTCTAATCTGCCGGCATCGCCATTAAGTATAACCTCTGTCATTTATTAACCTTATATTTAAATATTTATGTTATTGTTTTATACAACAAAAAGGAATGTAACACAAAATGAAATCAAAATTCAAGCTTTTTTTATCAGAAATTGATGTAATTATCAAAAAAGATCCCGCAATGCACTCTAAACTAGAAGTTTTTTTATGTTCTAGCGGATTGCACGCAGTCATATTTTATAGAATCGCACATTATTTATGGAAAAAGAATTTTAAGTTAACTGCAAGAGTAATATCTCAGCTTGCTAGGTTTTTGACCGCTATTGAAATTCACCCTGCTTGTGAAATTGGCAAATGCTTTTTTATTGACCATGGGTTTGGCGTTGTTATTGGAGAGACCACAAAAATTGGTGATAATGTTACAATATATCAAAATGTTACACTTGGTGGCACCGGCAAAGACAAAGGCAAACGACACCCCAATATTGGAAACAACGTTATTATTGGCTCTGGAGCGCAAGTTCTTGGCCCTATAAACATTGGTAATAATGTTAAGATTGGTTCTAACTCTGTTGTGATTAAAGATGTGCCAGATAATCAAACTGCGGTTGGAATTCCTGCGCATCATTTTGCTAGCAAGTCAAAAGGGTTTGTTGCTTATGGAGTTTGTAAAAATGACAAATAGAGTTTGTGTGGCAATGAGTGGTGGAGTTGATAGTTCTGCTTGTGCGATTTTGCTTAAACAACAAGGTTATGAAGTATTTGGCCTGACAATGAACCTGTTGGGTGAGGAAATTTTTGATGCAAAAAAAGTTGCAGATAAGCTTGGAATCGAACACCATTTTATTGACTATACAAAAGAGTTTGATGAACTTGTTATAAAATATTTTAAGGACACTTATTTGCAAGGAAAAACACCTTCTCCTTGCGTTATGTGCAATAAATACATAAAATTGGGGCTTTTGGTTTCTGAGGCAAAAAAAAGAGGGGCAACAAAAATTGTTACTGGCCATTATGCCAAACTTGTAGACGGGAGCTTGTATGAGGCTGACAACAAAAACAAAGACCAAAGCTATTTTTTGTGCATGGTTGATAAAGACAACTTAAGAATGATTGAGTTTTTGCTTGATAAACTTGATAAAGATGAAACAAGAAAAGTTGTTAAAAATGCAGGGATTGATATTTATAACAAGCCAGATAGTCAAGATATATGCTTTATTGGCGACGGCAAATATTCTCAAATGTTTGAAAACCTTGCCCAAGGCAATATTGTTGATTGCAATGGAAAAATAGTCGGCAAACACAAAGGCATTGTCAACCACACAATTGGGCAAAGAAAAGGACTTGGGGTTGGCGGATTTGCTGAGCCTCAGTATGTTGTTTCTATAAACGCAGAAAATAATGAAGTGGTTATTGGCGGCAAAGAATATCTTAAGACAACAGAGGTATTGGTTGCAAACATTAACTGGCTTGAAAATGTTGAAAACAACTTTGATTGTATGGTAAAATTGCGATCAAAACAAAAAAAAGAATTTGCAAGTGTTAAGCTGCTTGAAGGTGGTGTGGCAAAAGTTTTGTTAAAAGAGCCAAGCTATGGTGTTGCAAGTGGACAAATATGCTGCTTTTATGATAACAAAATGGTTCTTGGTGGCGGAATTATTTGTTGAAATTAATAAACCAAAATTTAACCTTTGTCTGATATAATCTTTTTATGAAAAAAATTGCAATACTTACAGCATTAGCACTTTCACCTACTTTGGCTATGGCAAGTGATGATATTAGTTATAATGCATTTATAAAATATAGAAACTTTGGCGCAAAAAAAGGAGTAACTTCTGCTCCTGATATAATTATTGCAGACCCAATTGATGGGGGCAAAGGATTTTTTCCTTCTATTAACTCATATCAAATGAGTTATTTTGGCAATGTTGGTAGAACTGTTCAAGATGCTATTGCTATGGGTGATTGGAATTCTTTGTATCGTGTTACAATGGGATATGAGCACAATTATACAAATGTAGATAACTCAAGCTCAACGTATGGATCTGATACAAATACAGGAAATTTGTTTGTTAATGCAGACAAGTTATATTCAAAAAATGTTAGGCTTGGTGCTGGTATTGCCGCAGGATATATGGATGCGGATTACTCAACTGAAAATATGAACCAAGAGCAAGCATCTCTTATGAGTTTTTATTATCTGACATACAAAAACAAAGAATATGATATTTTGCACCGCTCTATTGCCTATCTTGGATATGGCAAAACAGACTTAAGAAGAGTAAGTGCAACTGAAACGCACCATTCTGATTTTTCTAGTCTTTATTATGGGCTGGAGAATATTGTTTATAAAAACTTTAAGGCAGGGTCAAAAGGGCTTTATGTTCGCCCCGCTTTTGAGCTTAATTATTATGGCATAAGCCAAGAGGGCTTTAGAGAAAGTGGCAATGGCTTTGACCTTCCTTATAATAGCTCATATAAAGTTGATATGGGGTTGCAGTTATATGTTGGGCTTAAGCATAACAAATTTGACCTTAGAGCCGGATATGACTGGACGGCGTTGTTGTCTGATCCAGCAAAGTCTTATAATATTAGTTATTATGACGGAACATCTCTTGATTTGGAGAAAAGAACATCTGATAGGACTTATGGAACGTGGAGAGCTTCTTTTTCTTATAAAGTGACTGATGATACGTCTTTTGTTTCTGACATCAGATATTATGACAGAAGTGCTGATAATATTATGTTTACGCTTGGCTTTAATTTTGGTTTTTAAGAAAGATTATCTGGATTTTTTATTCTTAAATATCTAAATCTGAGACAAATTTGGCGCGTTCTGTAATAAACTTAAACCTTGGTTCTGGGTTTTTGCCCATTAGTCTTTCAACCTGACGACGTGTTTCAAAGCACTCTTCTTTGCCTTCTTCTGTGTTGGCGTTTGGCACAACAACTCTTAGCAACGTGCGTTTTTTCTTGTCCATTGTGGTTTCTTTAAGTTGCACCGCACTCATCTCACCCAAACCCTTAAAGCGAGAAATATCTGCTTTTTGGTTGCCTTTTAGTTGCTTGGCCAAAATCTCGTCTTTTTCTTCGTCCGTTAAGGCATAAAAGTTTTTGTTGCCAATTACAATTTTATAAAGTGGTGGAGTTGCCAAATATAAATGCCCGTTTTCAATCAAGCTTGGCATTTGCTGATAAAAGAACGTCATTAATAAAGATGCGATGTGTGCTCCGTCTACGTCAGCATCTGTCATTATGATGATTTTTTCATAACGAAGATTTTCATCTTTATATGCATCTTTAACCCCACAGCCAAGAGCTTCTACCATATCTTTAATCTCTTGATTTTGCATAATCTTTTCTAAGGTTGCGGAGGCCACATTTAAGATTTTTCCTTTTAGGGGCAAAATTGCTTGGGTTACACGGTCTCGGCCTTGTTTTGCAGAGCCGCCCGCACTATCTCCCTCAACAATAAATATTTCTGTATCCTCAGAGGCTTGTTTTGAGCAATCTGCTAGCTTGCCAGGAAGGCGTAGCTTTTTTGTTGGGGTTTTTCTTAATTGTTGCTTTTCTTCTTTTTTCTTTTTTCTGGCCTCAAGTCGCTCTATTAAATATTCTACAAGTGCTGTTGTATTTTCTTTGTCATTCGAGAGCCAGTGATCAAAGCGGTCTTTGACAGCTTGTTCAACAAGGCGAATCGCTTTTGTAGATGTTAGTTTGTCTTTTGTTTGCCCCTGAAACTGAGGGTCTTTTATAAACACAGAAAGCATTAAAGAAGCGTCTGAGAATATATCTTCTGCGGCTAGGGTGTTTAGTTTTTTGATATTTGCCATTTCTGCATATTCTTTGAGAGCGCGCACGATTGCTTGCTTAAAGCCCATCTCATGAGTGCCACCTTGGGGGGTTACAACAGTATTGCAATAAGAATATGAAAATCCGTTTTCATCAAGAGGCCATGTTATTGCCCACTCAACCTTGCCCTCATCATTGGCAAGCAACTGCTCTCCAAAAAAGCCAACTTTGTTAATGGTTTGACGAGCGCCGATTTGGTATTCTAAAAAGTCACGCAGTCCATTTGGATAGCACAGTTCTTTATCTTTGGGGGTGTTATCACCCTCACCGAGCACAACCTCGTCACATGCCCATAAAATTTTGACACCTTTAAATAAAAATGCTTTTGAACGCGCCATGCGATATAATCTGTTGGGAGAAAAGTTTGAGGAAACGCCAAAAATCTCTGGGTCTGGCTTAAATGTTATTGAAGTGCCGTTTTTGTTTGTGGCTGCAACCATCTCTAACTCTGATGTTGGTTTGCCTTTTGAATATGTTTGGCGATATACTTTTTTATCTCTATAAACTTCTACAACCAAAAGCTCTGATAATGCGTTAACAACAGACATCCCAACCCCATGCAAACCGCCAGAAACTTTGTATGCTGAGCCACCAAATTTGCCACCTGAGTGTAGTTTGGTTAAAATTACTTCAAGCGCTGATGTATTGGGGTATTTTGGGTGTGGATCAACAGGGATTCCACGACCATTGTCTGTTATGGTGATTGAGTAATCGGCATTAAGCTTGATTTCTATTTTATTAGCAAAGCCTGCAACAGCCTCATCCATTGAGTTGTCTAAAATCTCTGCAACAAGATGGTGTAATGCTTGTTCATCTGTGCCACCAATATACATTCCTGGTCTGTGGCGCACAGGCTCAAGCCCTTCTAAAACCTCTATGTTTTGGGCAGAATATTCTAAATTTTTAACCGCTGTTGATTCAAATAAGTCACTCATAGGCGTTGTTTTATAGCAAAAGATAAGGATATACAAGAAAAATTTTAATTTATGAACAAAAAAACCGTATAAAGCACCAACTTTACACGGTTTTTTTATTAAAAATAAAATCTGAAGCCACCGTTTATGGTGTGGGCTGCTCCTTCTTCCATATAGTCCTCTTTTCCTGGAGTATATAAAAGCTTTAACTCTGCAAAGAGCTTGAAGCTTTCTTTTAAGGAAACGCTTAAACCTCCAACTGCTCCTAGCAAGACCATGTTATGGCTTGCGTGAGTGTTATAATGCCCGTAATAGTCTTTAACTTTTCCGATAACACCCCAATTAAAGTCGCCTCCAAAATAAGCGCTTATGACACCATCTGGCGATGTATGAAATTTTATACCTCCCTTAAAAGCAGTTATGGGAAAAGAGTTGCGACCGCTTTCTTCTGGGCGTTTTAGCTCAGAGTTTGTAGCAAAACTGTCAAAATAAACTCCACCAAGCTCAAGGCTTATGTAATCTTGAACAAAATAGCCAAATGCCATCTCAACATTAGCCCTGTTAATAGGGAGAACGGTACCAACACCTAGATGCCAGTATGACATACCCTCCTGGGCGGTTGTCTTATTGCCAAGCACTGCTCCCAGAGCAATAATCATGGCTAAAATAATTTTCTTCATATATATATATATTAATTTGTTTTCAGATATACAATACAACGCCTCATCCTATTTGTCAAATTTTTTGTATAAAAAAAATAGTAGACATATAAAATATTTTGATATATAAGGCTTTTGCAAGTCAATTAAGGCTTGTAAAATTCACATGCAAAAGTGCGTTTATCTCAGGTGTTCTGTGATTTATCGCTCCGGTCCCATGATTTGTGGGCTCTTACTTTTGCAGAGGTTTAACTGGAAAAAAAGGAAAATATAAAATGAATTTACCTAAATTTACAATTCGTCAGATGATTGAAGCTGGCGTTCACTTTGGTCACCACGCTCGTCGTTGGAATCCAAAAATGGCTCCATTTATTTATGGAAAAAAAGACAATATCCACATTATTGACCTTCAAAAAACTTATCCAATGCTTTATAAAGCTGTTGCAACTGCACAAGAAATTGCTGCAAACGGCGGAAAAGTATTGTTTGTTGGTACAAAAAAACAAGCACAAGAAATTATTAAAGACAATGCTTTAAGATGTGGTCAATATTATGTTAATCACCGTTGGTTGGGTGGTATGATGACAAACTGGAAAACAGTTTATAAATCAATTACTCGCTTAAACAAACTTAATGACATGTTTGATAAAAATGAAACAGAAGGTTATACAAAAAAAGAACTTTTGGGCTTTTCTAAAGAAAGAAACAGATTGGCTTTAGAGCTAGACGGTATTAAAACTATGGGTGGACAACCTGATTTGTTATTTGTTGTTGACGTTCCAAAAGAATCGTTAGCTGTTGCTGAAGCAAAAAAACTAGGCATTCCTGTAATTGGTGTTTGTGATACAAATGCTGACCCAGATGTTGTTGACTTGCCTGTTCCTGGTAATGATGACGCTATCAGAGCAATCTCTTTTTATTCAGAATTAATTGCTGGTGCTGTATTAAACGGTATGAAAGAGCAAATTGCTAATACTGGCTTGAAAGTTGAAGAAGTTAGTGTTGAAGGTGAAAAACCAAAAAAAAGAGCTTCTAAAAAAGTAGAGAAAACTGAAGAAGTTATTGAAGAAACAACTCAAGAATCTCAAGGAGAATAATATCATGGCAAACATAACTGCTCAAATGGTAAAAGAACTGCGCGAAGTTTCTGGCGCTGGTATGTTGGATTGCAAAAAAGCATTAGAACAAAATGATGGAAATATGGACAATGCAATTGACTGGCTTAGAACTAAAGGCTTGGCATCTGCTGCAAAAAAAGCATCTAGAGTTGCTGCTGAAGGTTTGGTTGCTGTTGCTATTGACGGTAACAAAGCAGCTGTGGTTGAAGTTAATTCTGAAACTGACTTTGTTGCAAAAAATGAAATCTTCCAAGAATATGTTAAAGATGCTGCTACTGTTGCTTTAATGAACAGTGGATGCGTTGAAAGCATGAAAGGTTTTTCTTGCCCAAAAGCTAATAAATCTTTTGAAGAAAGATTAACTGACATGATTGCAAAAATCGGCGAGAATATGAATCTTCGTCGTGCAAAAATAATTGAAGTTTCAAATGGTATTGTTAGTGCATATGTTCATAATGCAATTACTCCAAACGTTGGTAAAATTGGCGTTTTGGTTGCGTTGGAATCTGATGGCAACAAAGAAGAGTTGGCGGTTTTGGGCAAACAAATTGCTATGCATATTGCGGCTACAAGCCCTATTGCTTTGAATATTGCTGATGTTCCTTCTGATGTATTAGCTCGTGAAAAAGCTATTATTGAAGAAAAGGCAAAAGCAAGCGGCAAGCCAGAAAACATTATTGAAAAAATGGTTGATGGCGGTATCAGAAAGTTTTATGATGAAGTTGTTCTTATGGAGCAAAGCTTTATTATGGATACTGACAAAAAAGTAAAAGACGTTTTGGGTGGAGCAACACTTAAAGAGTTTGTTGCTTTCCGTCTTGGTGAAGGTATTGAGAAAAAAGAAGAAGACTTTGCTGCAGAAGTTGCTGCTCAGTTAGCAAAATAATCTTCAATATTTTTTGACTCACATACAAAAAAAGAGGTTGGAAAAACCCAGCCTCTTTTTTATAACTAATTCAATAAAAACTAAGAGGAACCCACCTTTTTTTGTAAAGATCAACTATTCTCCCCATAGGTACTCCTTTTTGAATGTAACTCTCGCCATCTTCTTGGAAAGCTTTCAGCGTTAAATAGTTCGGATATTTTTTATCCTCAATTTTTTCAGCACGCATAAAAGTTCTACAAAAAGAGCCTTCTTTTTCTTCCTGACAAAGCTCTCCTTTCTCAATATTAAAGATGAGGTTTGTCCCTTTGACAATAAGACCTAAATAGGATGTAGAATCTTCTCTAGATTTTAAATAATCAGTCTCTTCGATAATGCACCATTCAAGTCTGTCTTCTGTTATGCCGCACATAGCGGCGAAAAATTCTTTATTAATATCCATATCTGTATAATTTAGTGTTCAACAATAAGATATATACAAAAAGCAATTTTGTCAAGTTTTTCAAATATATGTAAGAAAATAATTATAAAATAAAAAGAATCAATCTCTAGGCAAAGCAAAAGTTAAAGAATATTTTGATACTTTATATAAAAAAAACTGCTCTTTTTTAGAGCAGTTTTTTATTTTATGTTTTATTATTTTTTA
>CAYJIO010000022.1:0-12124 GCA_964370255.1 uncultured Azospirillaceae bacterium | reverse complement strand
TTTTTTTGTGCCAAGGTTATTTTGTGAGTTTGTCTTGAAAAACTTATAATCGCAAATATCTATTATATATCATATTATAGGAGCTTGGGTTATGAAAAAAATAAAAAATTCTAAAAAATTTGACTTTATATTACTTGCAATAATTGTTGTTGTTTTGGTCTGTTATTTTGGCAGAGGCATATATAATAATGAACCTCACTTAAAAAAACAAATGCAAAAAGAAAGCAAAGCAATTGAAGTTGTAACAAAAAAATTGAGCTAAAAGAAATATTAATCCCAACAAGTTATATTGGCAACGCTCAAGAATATAAGGGTGTTGATATAAAACCTAATATCTCAGGATCTTTAACCGAAGTTTATGTATCTGGCGGGGAATAAAGTTTATTCTCTTAAAATAGCTAAAGGTTTTTTTTCTTATTGTCTGATTAAGTAGTCAAATGCAGATAATGATGCTTTTGCGCCTTCTCCGGCTGCTATGATGATTTGTTTGTATGGAACAGAGCTTGCATCACCAGCTGCAAAAAAGCCTGCAACAGAGGTTTGGCATTTAGAATCGATTATAATTTCTTTTGCCTTGTTTAATTCAACAAAATCTTTTAACCATTCTGTGTTTGGCATTAAGCCTATTTGCACAAAAATGGCATTAACTTCTATTGTTTTTATTTCTTGTGTGGTTCTGTTGATGTATTCAAATCCTGAGGCTTTGTCGCCTCCTATAACTTTTGAAACCTGAGCTGAGGTTATTATTTCTATATTGGGCAAGCTTTTTAATTTTTTTTGTAAAATGTCGTCTGCTTTTAGAGAATCCATAAATTCAACTAATGTTACTTTTTTTACAATGCCTGCAAGGTCAATTGCTGCTTCAACTCCTGAGTTGCCTCCGCCAATGACGGCGACCTCTTTGCCTTTGTATAATGGGCCGTCACAATGCGGGCAATAAACAACGCCTTTTTTGTCATCGCCCTCAACGCCAAGCTTGCGCCATCTGGCACCTGTTGATGTGATTACGGATTTTGCTTTTATGGTTGCGTTGTTGTTTAGTGTTATTTCAAAAATGTTATTTTGTTTGGTTATTGATGTTGCAAGAAAAGGTAGCATTATGTCGACATCATATTCTTTTATATGCTCTTCAATTGCTTGAGCAAATTTTTGCCCTTGAGTTTTTTTTATGGAAATAAAGTTTTCAATATCAATAGTTTCTAATAATTGGCCACCAAGTCTGTCTGCTATAATTCCTGTTTTTATACCTTTTCTGGCGGCATAGATTGCCGCTGTTGCTCCAGATGGGCCTGCCCCTATAACCAAGACGTCAAAAATGCCTTTTTCGTTTAGTTCTTTTGCTTGTGCTTGAGTGTCAACAGCATCAAGTTTGTTTAAGATATCTTCTAGACTTATTCTGCCTTGGGAAAAATCTTGGCCGTTTAATTTTATTGTTGGGACTGCTGTGATGTTTTGTTCTTCTACTTCTTCTTCAAACAAGCTGCCGTCAACGGTTGTTGATTTTATGTTTGGGTTTAATAACGCCATAATATTTATTGCCTGAACGACGTCTGGGCAATTTGGGCATGAAAGAGAGATGTATGTTGTAAAGCTTAATTCTTCTTTGATGTTTTTTATATCAGAAATTGTTTTTTCTGATATTTTTAAGGGGTGTCCACCAACTTGTAATAATGCTAATACAAAGGTTGTAAACTCATGGCCTGTTGGCAACATTGCCATGTTTATATGTATATTTGAGGTTTGGTTTTTTATAAAGAAAGAAGGCTTATAGATAGAAGAAGTTGCCTCTTGATAAGAAACTTTGTCAGACATATCGCTAACTTCTTTTAAGAAAGAGCTAATTTGATTCGAATCGTTGCTATCGTCTAAGCATGCTTCTATTATAACAGGATTTATAATCATTTGAAGATATGTTTGTAATTGTGTTTTTATGTCGTTATCTAGCATTTAAGCCTCCTTTATCTTTATTTTTATTATTAGATTTTGCCTACTAAATCTAGAGAAGGCTTTAGGGTTTGTTCGCCTTGTTTCCATTTTGCTGGGCAAACCTCTCCTGGGTTGTTTTCTACATATTGGGCTGCTTTTAGTTTGCGCAATAATTCTTTTGCGTCACGGCCAATGCTGCCATCGTTTAGCTCAATTACTTTAATTTCTCCTCTTGGGTTTATTACAAAAGTGCCGCGTTCTGCTAGGCCAGCGCCTTCAATCATTACTTCAAAATTACGAGAGATTATGCCTGTTGGGTCACCAACCATTACATAGTTAATTTTTTTGATTGTATCTGATGCGTCATGCCATGCTTTGTGTGTGAAGTGAGTGTCTGTTGAAACTGCATAAATTTCTGCGCCAATTTCTTTGAATTCTGAATACATATCTGCTAAGTCGCCTAGCTCTGTTGGGCAAACAAAAGTAAAGTCTGCTGGATAAAAGAAAACTACTGACCATTTGTTTAAGAGGTCTTTTTCTGATACTTCTATAAAGTTTCCGTTATGGAAAGCTGTTGTTTTGAAGGGTTTTACGGTTTGGTTTAATAAAGACATTTTTTTCTCCTTTGCTGTCTAATTGATAATGATTACTATTATTGATAAAGAAATAATAGTCAAGTTTTATTTTATATAATATTAAATATGTGCAATAATTTTATTTTAAACATTGCTTTATAAAAAAATCTCTGAAAGGTAGAAGCGTTTATTTTATGA
Organism: uncultured Azospirillaceae bacterium; assembly: GCA_964370255.1. Classification (GTDB taxonomy): domain Bacteria; phylum Pseudomonadota; class Alphaproteobacteria; order RF32; family CAG-239; genus JAWXUC01. The sequence goes on along the minus strand of CAYJIO010000022.1, from coordinate 9,425 downwards.
TTTCTTTTATAGCATTATTTGCTATATTTAGTCCAAAAATTGCTGTTATTGTTGGTAGGCTTCCTAATGTGTTTCTTTGCTTTCCGTCTTCTAAAAACATTGCGGATTCTGGCAGGGTTACTTGCTCGTCTGAATATACGCACATTACTTTTTTTATATCAACACCTCTTGGCTTTAGCTTTTTTCTTAAAAATTTTGCAAGTCCGCAATTTTTTGTGTTTGATAGTTTGCCATATTTTATATAGCTCTCATCTGTTTTTAAGGCAGCCCCCATTGATGAGATTGATTTTATGTTCATTTCTTGCAGGGTTTGGATTAAAGCAAGTTTGGCAGAGAGGCTGTCTATGGCGTCTATTACAAAGTCTGGGTTGTGTTTTTTTAATATGTCTTTTATGTTTTTATAATCTATAAAGGTATCTATTGTTTTTATTTTTGCTTTGGGGTTTATGTCTATTATTCTTTGTTTGGCAACGTCTACTTTTTTTTGCCCTAGGGTTTTTGAGGTTGCTAATATTTGTCTGTTTATGTTTGTTTCTTCTATGGTGTCAAAGTCTATGATAACAAAGTTTGCGACACCAAATCTGGCAAGGGCTTCTAAAACATAGCCTCCGACAGCACCAATGCCAATAATCATTATTTTTGTGTTTATGATTTTTTTTATGTTGGCTTCTCCTAAGAGAGCGGTTGTTCTTAAAAGCCTTTGATTTGTCATTATGCTTGCCCTGCGGTTTGCATTTGGAGAGGATACATTGCGTCTTGTGCACTCATGCCTTTGTTTAAGACGATGTTAAAGACAGGGAAAAGTCTTTCGCATTCTTTGGTTGCAATATTTAAGAGTTGACTTACTTTTTTTTCAAGAGACATATCAAAGTCAGAGATTAATGTGGAGTGCTTGAAGATTGGGGTTGAGTGTTCTGCCCAATATGAAAAGTGCCCGACCCAAAGATCTGCGTTTACCATTGCTAAGAGCTCAAATATTTTTGCTTTGTCTTCTGAGTGGTTTTCTATTGGAAGCATGCAAGAAAGGTGCAGGCAGTTCATTGTTTCTTCCCATGCCAAAAATATTAGCATATTATTCCATTTGCCAGCAACTTCTATAACAAGCTCGTTTGCTGAACGTCTTTGTATTTCTATAAATTTGTCTTGAAAAATATTTTCTATATAATCAAGAGGACAATACTTGTATTCTAACTGTTGGGCTAGATTCATAATTCTCTCCTAGGTTGTTTATGTTAGAATATATTGTTTTTTTTCTTAAACAAATATAGTTTATAAGTTGTCCACTTTTATAGCAAATTAACTATTTTTTTACAAAAAAAACGATAGTTGAATCAACAGCTTAACTATAAACTAAAAATGTTTTGGGGATAATTATTTCTGCATTAACCTTTGGTTAAGCTATGTTTTTTTAGTTGCCTTTTTTGCAAGTTTTACATAATCTAATAAAGGGATTCTTGCGGGGCATATATAAGAACAAGTTCCGCATTCAGTGCAGCTAAGTGCATTTAGTTTTTTGATTTGTGCGGTGTCATTGTTTTTTATGGCTCTTGAGAATTTGTATGGTTCTAATCCCATGCAGCAGGCATGTGCGCACTTTGCGCATCTGATGCAGTTTTCTTCTGGTGCTTTGTTTGTTAACTCATGAGATAGTAATAGTATTCCTGAGGTTAGTTTTGTGGTTGGGGCGTCTATATTAACTAAGGATTTTCCCATCATTGGGCCACCAAAAATAACTTGTCCAACATTTTTATTAATGCCTCCGCATTGGTTATATAAGAAAGATGCTGGCGTGCCTACTCTTGTCATAAGGTTTGATGGCGTGCTTGTTAAATCTCCGCTTATGGTAACTACTCGTTGATATAGAGGCTTGTTTTTTTGAACAGCCTCATATATTGCATAAACGGTTGCAACGTTGTGGACTAGGCAGTTTACATCAATTGGCAATTTGCCTGTGGGGACTTCTTTTTTGGTTATTGCTTTTATGAGTTGTTTTTCTGCTCCTTGTGGATACATTGTTTTGCAAACGGCGACATTAACGCCTACGTATCTTTTGCAAATTCTTTGCATTACATCAATGGCTGATTTTTTGTTTTCATCAATTGCTATTATTGCGTTTTGAATACCTAGGGCTTTGTTTATTATTTTTGCACCAATAATTATTTCTTCTGCATATTCTAACATTAATCTATCATCAGAGGTTAAATACGGCTCACATTCTATGCCGTTTATTATAAAGGTGTCTATGCTTTTTCCTTGTGGGACTGATGTTTTTACTGGGGTTGGGAAACCTGCTCCACCCATGCCAACGATGCCTGCGCCTCTTATTTTTTTTATAATTTCTTCTGAGGTGTCATTAATCTCTGGCTTAATTTCTTTTGATAAATCTATATGGGGCTCATATTCATCACCTTCTACCTTTATGGTTATCATAACTTCTAGGTAGCCTGTGTCTGCCTTTGTTTCTTCTATTTTTTCAATTGTGCCTGATACTGATGAGTGAACATCTGATGATATGATGCCATCTGCATCTGCAAGAAGGGTGCCTACTTTTACGCCATCTCCTTTTGAAACAAGAATTTTTGCAGGAGCTCCTATGTGTTGTTTGATAGGAATATAGACATACTCAGGTAGGCCAGCGTCTTTAATTGGAGTGTTTGATGATAGCTTAAATTTTGGTAAGCTAATGCCACCAATTGGAAATGTTTTTTTATTTTTCATAAACGATGGCTCCTGTTGGGCAAATGTCTTGTAATTGTTGTCCAAAGTCTTTGGCATCTATTGAATCTGGAATATATGACAGATTGCTGTTTATTGTTATTTGGTCTGATATTTTTGTGCACTTCATACAACCAATGCAAGCGACTTGGCATGTTTTTTTTGCAACTGCGCCTTTTTGTTTGTTTGAGCATTTGACCATAACGGTTTGTTTGTCTTGATTTAATTTTCTTATTTCAAATAAATTTCTGGGGCAGATGTTTACGCATTTTTTGCAGGAGGTGCATTTTTCTTTATCTACTTTTGGTAGGCCATATTCATCAAAGCTAAGGGCCTGAAATGGACAAGCTTTTATGCAATCTCCAAATTTTATGCAACCATCTGGGCAACCTGATTGCCCAACTGCAATGTCGTTTACTAAACGGCATATTTGACTGCCAGTATAAAAAATTTTGTTTGGGGCGTTTTTGCAGTTGCCGTTGCATTTTATAAAAGCGGCGGTTCTTTCTTTTTCTATAATCTCTATGCCAATAATTTGTGCAACTTTTGCCATAACCTCATTGCCGCCAACTGGGCAAAATAGCTCTGTTAAGTCTTTTTTGTTGATGCACTCTTGGGCAAAGTTTTTGCACCCCGCATAACCACAAGCTCCGCAATTTGCAGCAGGCAGAATATCTTCTATTTTTTCAATTTTTGGGTTTTGTTTTACATAAAACTTTTTTGATGCCCAATACAAAATAAGTGAGCAGAAAAAAGATATTGTTGCTAATGTTATTATATTATCAATTATCACGTATATGAACCTTTATTTTGTTTGCAATTATAGATTTGTTTAAGAATAACAAAAAATAATAAGGAATCAATGATAATATTGCAAAAGCTCCACGATTTATTTCAGAAAGATTAAAAAATGCTAGTCCATAGAAGGTTAAAAGCAAAATTATTAATGGCAGAATATAGGCAAGTGTCAAAGACAAAATTGAAGTGGCTTTATCTATGTCGATGTTTATTATATCACCTGTTTTATAGATTTGTGGGTTGGGAGTTGTTATCTCAACTTCTTTGTTTGAGCAGTCTTTTATGATGCAGCTTGTAGAACTTGGGCAGGTCTTGCACATGCTGTCTGCCTTTATGCTTGCTATTATTGTGTTTTTTTTAATCTGTATTATTTTTGCTTCTTTCATTTAAGACACTCTTATTTTTTTGATGACGCTTTTAATACTTTTTTTAGGCCCTTGTTGTTGGCAATTTGGATTGCAAGCCCTGGGCGCGCATTAAGCTCTAGTAACATTGGTCCAGAATTTGCATCAAGGACTATGTCTGCACCAAGATAGCCAAGACCTGTCATTTTATATGCTTTTTTTGCAATGTTTAAGTGTTCTTCCCACATTGGTATTTGAAGAGATAAAAGATCAACCCCTGTATCTGGGTGCATTTTTATTGGCTTGTTGTTCATTACTGCAGATATTGTTTTGCCTGTTTTTATGTCTATGCCAACGCCAACGGCACCTTGATGGAGGTTTGCTCTGCCTTGAGATGCCTTTGTTGCAAGTCTCATCATTGCCATTACTGGCTTTCCTTTGTGAACAATAACCCTAACATCTGGAACACCCATAAAACTATATCCTTCAAATGCTTTTGAAAAAGTAACAAGCTCTTCTATTATTGCAACATCATATTTGCCGCCAAGTGAGTATAGCCCGCTTAAGGTGTTTGAGAGGTGCTGGCAGATGTCATTAAAAGTTAAGACGTTGTTTGATGCGGTTATAAATTTGTTTTCTGAAAACTCTTTGATGACCAAAACGCCTTTGCCGCCACTGCCTTGAGCAGGCTTTATTACAAAAGACTTGTATTGCCCTAACTTGTCTAAAAAATTTTTGATTTGATATTGAAACTCTATTACGCCTATTAAGTTTGGAACGTTTACTTGGTTTTGAAGAGCAAGAGCTTTGGTTCTTACTTTGTCATCAACAAGGTAGAAAAGGCTTCTTTTGTTTAGTTTTGCAATATAATTATAGTTTCTGGCATTCATTCCTAAGATGCCTTTTTCTTTGAGTTTTTTTGCTATTGAAAAAATAAACATTATTTTTCTACCAATGATTTAAATCTGAATAGTTCTGTTAAGCGATAGCCTGTATATGTGCCCAATAGCATTATAACTGCAAGGATTAAGATGTTTAGCTCATTAAAGGCAAACATTATGTGTCTGATACTCTCATTTGCGATGATGAAATATATAATTATGGCAACAAGAATACTATATGAGATTTCTGTTAAAGCGTTTTTGGGGCCATCTTCTTCCCAAGTTATAGAAGCTCTTTCTATTATCCAAGCCATGATAATAATAGGGAAGAACACTGAGCTTTGGGCAATCTTAATATCAAAGCCAAAGCCAATGATTGCAAACAGTTGCATTATTAAGATTACAAAAACAACAACGGCTGAAATTCTTGGGACTAATAAGAGATTGAATTTTGAAAGCAAAGCCCTTAATAACAGACCTATTGTTACCATAACAGCAAACATTGTAATGCCTGCAAAAAAGCCTGTTTTTATTAAAGATAAAGAAATTAACATAGGGGTAAACGTGCCCATTGTTTGAATGCCTATTACGTTTCTCATTATAACAACAATTAATATTGCAAGAGGAAAAATTGACAACCACTTTAAGATGTTTTGTGTTGACAGTGGCAGGTTGTATAAAGAATAGTCAAAGATGCTTTTTGCGTCTATTAGGGTTGCTCTTTTTTGTGCGAGCATAAAGGTTGAGCCAATAGACTTTAAGACAGAGAATTTGATGGTTGAGTTTTGCCCGCCTTCAATATCTAATAAAGAGTTGCCTCCTCTTTGGAAGAGTATAAAGTCTTTTGGGATGCCAATTTTTGCGGTTTCTAGGTTGTATGTTCTCCAAGAGCCATTGATATATGCTTCAAGCATTAAGTCTGGGCTGAGGCTTGCTTTGTTTTCTTCTAGCTTTATGCCTCTTGCAACTCTTGCAGGAATTTTTTGGAGATGTAGTAGTGTTATTAAAGCCTCAATGGTGTTTGCGTCTGATTTTTGCTGTGGCAAAAATGTTAGGACTGTTGCATCAATTGGTTTTTGGTTTATTAAGTGGATTAATTTTTGAGCCTCATCACCTTGTTGTTTTTTTGATATAGCGATTATTTTTTTTGCGGTTTGCGCTTTGTCTTCTTCTAATACTGGAATGCTTGGTGTTCTTGGTGCTTCTTGCCAAACTTTGCCTTTTTGTGATTGATTGTCAAACAATAAAGCTTTATAATATATGTTTTGGATTTGCTCTTGCGGAGATGATGTTAATATTAATTGGTTGTTTGTTTTTTTTGTTTTATAGCCTTTTGCGGTAACATCTTCTTCTAGTATTTTATACTCTTGATCTGAGCGAGGAGTGGTTAATGATATTTTTATATTCTCATCTGCTAGTGGCTCAAAAGCTATATGAGCTTCAATAGTCCAAAGGTCTTCTTGTTTGGCTGGGTTTAGAGAAAAACCCCATTGAGAAGTTTTATAAAAAATGGCAAAGCCAGAAAAAATTATAGATAAAAATAAAAAGATGAATAAAAATTTTCTGGTCATTTTATGAGATGTCCTTTTTAATAAGAAGTGTTTGATTTTGAAACGTCTACAACAAAATTCCCTTGCAAGATGTTTCTGCCAATAAGCCCTTGAAACTCAAACTCTTTGCGATTGTTTAAATTGAATTCTTTTTGAAATATTTTGCCCATAAACTTAACATCTAATATAACGACGAATCGTTTCTCATCAGCGCCTGTTCTTGTGATTGTGGTTTTTCGGGCAATTTCTTTTTCAAAGGTTTTTTGTTCTTGAGTGTCTTTGTTTGCTATTGTAAAAGAAACCCATGGTTTGCCATCTCTTTCAAATGCTTTGATGTTTTTGGCATCAATTGAAGATGTTTGTGCTCCGGTGTCAACCCTTGAGGCAAAAGGGGTGGTCATTGGCAATATATAAAGAGGCTCTGAGGCACCAATAGTTGTTAAACTTGTTGGGTTTTTTCTTTCAGATATGATTTTTTGATCGTCTATGCTTGATTGGCACGCCATTAAAAAAAGTGTTAAGATTAAGTATATTTTTTTCATGCGAGGAGCATATAGCTTGTTATTATAAAAGTAAAGTTTTTTATTGAATTTTGTATAAAAATATTTTATAAGAAGCTTATGATTGTAAAAACAAGAAAAAAAATAACAGAACCTTTAGATAAAAACACAAAGTGGAGGGCTGTTTGCAATGATGAAGAAGCTCTTAATAACTTTGATGAAGTTTTTAAGGACAAAACTGAGTTATTTAAGCAAACCCTCTCTGAGAAAGAAGCTGAAAAAGAAAAAAATTTTGATGAGCAAGATTTATCAGGGCATGATTTTTCAAATCAAGATTTAAGCGGAGCGTCCTTTAAGGGGACAAACCTTAGCGGTGCTGATTTTAGTGGGGCAACTCTTAAAGATGCAAACTTTACTGGTGCTAATTTGTGTGGTGTGAAGTTAAAAGAAGCAGATATTGAAAATGCAATTATGCTTGGCATAAAAATTGATGATATTGGCTTAGAAGAACTGCAAGCACTTATTGAATATTTGGCAAAATATTATCCGCATAAATTAAACTTTATGCATATAAATTTAACACTTTTGGATTTAAGGCGTATTGATTTGTCAAAAGTAAATCTTAGAGGGGTTGACTTTACGGGTTGTGATATGACAGGAGTTAATGTTTTGGGGCTTGATTTAAGTAGTTGTATTATCTCTCCTGAGCAGATTAGACAAGCGCTAGGAAGACCCCCACAAGCTTTTGAGTTGCAACAAATGTTTAATCCAAAAAACAACAAAAAGTCTGGGTTGGATAGATTTATGGCGCAAATGAGCACTTTTTTTGAAGATGATGGCCGTGAATGGGGAGTTTGGGATGCGACAAGAGACAAAGGCGTTGCTATAGAGAGTTTGATGAAATTTGGCAAAAAGGTTTTTAAGACTTTGTCTGGAAAACCAGAGCCAGACCTTGAAGCTATGAATTATAATATTCAAAAAAATATGGATGATAGAATAAAAGAAAAAAATGATGATAAAAAAAGAATAATTGAAGAGAAAAAACGCGAAGTGTTAGAAAAAATGCTTGAGCCAGAACAACCAAAACAAGAGCTTGAAAAAGAAATAATAAAAGAAAAAATTATAACAAGAGAGCTTGATCCTAGCTATATTAATATGTCAAGAGGAAGAGAGCGTGGATAATTTGTTTTCTGCAACAATAAAAAGGCCTTTGGCGGATAGATTGCGTCCGCAAGATTTGTCTGAGGTGGTTGGGCAAGAACACGTTGTTGGTGTCAATGCTCCAATTGGGCGCATGGTTAAAAATCAAAAAATATCGTCTTTTATTTTATGGGGGCCTGCAGGGTGTGGCAAAACAACAATAGCAAGGCTTGTTGCAAAAAAAACAAATTTATATTTTGAGCAAATATCTGCAGTTTTTTCTGGTGTGGCTGACTTGAAAAAAGTTTTTTCTTATGCGCAAGACAGAAGACGTTCTCAAGGTATTGGCACGCTTTTGTTCGTTGACGAAATTCATAGGTTTAATAAATCTCAGCAAGATGGTTTTTTGCCATATGTTGAAGATGGCACAATAATTCTTGTTGGGGCAACAACTGAAAACCCTTCTTTTGAGCTTAATTCAGCTCTTTTATCAAGAGCACAAGTTTTTGTCTTAAACCGTTTATCTGAAGCAGATTTTGAGGTTTTGCTGCAACGTGCTGAAAAAGAAGAAGGAAAAAAACTTCCGCTAACAAAGGATGCCAGAGAATTTTTGACAACTGTTTGTGATGGTGATGGCAGATATATATTAAACTTGGCAGAATTTATATATAACACAGCGCTTGACGGAGAAACTTTTGATAAAGATGAGCTTGTTTCTTTAATATCTAGTCGTGCTCCTGTTTATGACAAGGGCAGGGACGGTCATTATAACCTTATTTCTGCGGTGCATAAATCTCTTAGAGGCTCTGATGTTGATGCTGCTATGTATTGGGCATCTAGAATGCTTGTGGCTGGAGAAGACCCCAGATATTTGCTACGCAGGTTGGTTAGGTTTTCTATTGAAGATGTGTCTTTGGCAGATCCTAATGCTGTTGTGCAGGCAATTGCTTGTGAGCAAACTTATGAACGCTTGGGCTCTCCTGAGGGAGATTTGGCAATTATGCAGTTGGTTGCATATTTGGCAACAGCACCAAAATCTGCATCATTATATAAAGGTTTTTATGCAGCAAAAGATTTGGCACGACAAACAGGCTCATTAATGCCACCAAAACACATTTTAAATGCGCCTACAAAACTTATGAAAGATTTGGGCTATAATGAAGGCTATATATATGACCCAGATACAAAAGACGGGTTTTCTGGGCAAAACTATTTTCCTGACGGCATAAAAAGAGTTAAGTTATATCACCCCGTAGAAAGAGGTTTTGAAAGAGATATTAAGAAACGTATTGAATTCTTCGACCAAAAACGCCAAGAAAAAACTCATATAATGGAGGATTAATACAGAAATTGCAGATATTTTGCTCGGTCATGTAGTTGTTCTACACTCCCTTACAAAATTCTTTATTTCTTATTACTTCTCTCATTCTCTGAGTTTTTTGAAAAACTCATATAATGGAGGATTAATACAGAAATTGCAGATATTTTGCTCGGTCA
>CAYJIO010000021.1:0-12231 GCA_964370255.1 uncultured Azospirillaceae bacterium | reverse complement strand
GAAAAGTTTTTTACATATAACAAAATCAAGCAATCAAACAGAAATCCATTATTATACTCAATGCCAGAGGCTGATGGCTTAAAAACAGGGCATACAGAAGAAGCAGGTTTTTGTTTAACGGCAACTGCAAAAAGAGACGACAGACGCTTAATCTTTGTAATGACAGGATTAGAGTCAAACAAAGAGCGCTCTCAAGAGGCAGAAAAATTAATGAACTATGGCTTTAGAACCTTTGATAATTATACAATCTTTTTACAAGGGCAAGAAATTGCTACAATGCCAGTTACACTCGGTGTCAGAAACTCTGTTGAGGCAATCATCAACCAAGACGTAAAAGTCAGCATTAAAAGAAGCAAATTCTCAGACATTAAGGCAACAGTTATATATAAATCTCCACTAATAGCCCCAATAAAAGAGGGTCAAAAAGTAGGTATGTTGCAAATTGATATCCCAAACCAAAAAACAATAGAGGTTGATTTAATAGCCTCAAACCCAGTTGCAAAAATTGGCATCATTAAACAATTTATTGCAAAATTAAAGTATATAATATTAGGAGATTAATGTGTTTATAACAGTTGAAGGCGGCGATGGTGTTGGCAAGTCAACCCAAATAAAATTACTCTCAAATTATCTTGAACAAAAGAACATAGACTTTATAATAACAAAAGAGCCAGGGGGCACTTTAATCGGCCAAGATATCAGAAAAATATTGGTAAATAAAAGACAAGAAGACCTAAACCCAGTTGCAGAAGCTATGCTATATTTTGCAGACAGATCTCACCATGTAGAACACAAAATAAAGCCAGCTCTAAAAGAAGGCAAAGTCGTAATCTCAGACAGATTTGCAGACTCAACAAAAGCATATCAATATTATGGCTACAACAAAAGAGTAGACATCAAAATATTAGACGACTTATATAAAATTGCCGTTGGTAGCTTTGCGCCAGACTTAACAATAATCTTAGACATAGACCCAAAAATTGGGCTATCTCGCTCTTTGCGAGCAGATAACCAAGAAACACATTTTGAGTTAAAAGACATAGAGTTTCATAATAATTTAAGAAACGGCTTTTTAGAAATTGCTAGGCAAGAGCCCAATAGATGCGTTGTTATCAATGCAGATGACACAATAGATAATGTCCACAAAAAAATTATAGAGGTTATTTGTGATAGAGCCAAAATCTAATTCATACTTAGTCAATCAAGAGCAATCAGAAGCATTTTTATTAAATGCCTATAAAACAGACACGCTTCATAACTCATATATTTTTGCAGGCCCATCTGGCATAGGCAAGGCAACGCTAGCATATAAGTTTGCAAGATTTTTGTTATCAGCACAAGATGCCAAAAAGCAAAGTTATACTTCATTAGATATCTCCCCGGAATCTAGCGTTTTTAAACAAATTGAAAGTGGTGCTCATCCAGATTTTATGGCGCTTGAAAAAGGCTATAACAAAAAAGATACCGCAAAAATAATAAAAGCCATAAAAGACGGCAAACCACTAGATGAAGAAGAGCTCTCAGAGTTTAAGAAGTCTTCTGTCATAAAGATTGATGAGGCGCGTGAGGTTAATGAATTTTTATCAAAAAGCTCAGCTCTTGGAGGTTACCGAGTCGTTATAATAGATAGCATAGATGACTTAAATCAAAGCTCAGCCAACTCTATCTTAAAGATATTAGAAGAGCCCCCAAAAAAAACAATTTTAATTTTAATCTCTCATAACTTAAACTCATTATTGCCGACCATCAAGTCACGATGCGCCAAAGTTTTCTTAAAACCATTAGAAGAAAACATTGTAACAAGCTTGCTTAGAAGATATCAAGAAGACTTAGATGAAAAACAGATAAAGGCTCTAGCGTCCTTAAGCCCTGCAAGCATCGGCAAAGCAATAGATTATGCAAATTTTGACGTCATAAATCAAAGTGAATTATTACAAAAAATAATATACGCAAAAGAAAAATTTTTGCTATCAGACCTGCTTAAACTTGCAGATGAGCTCTCAAAAACAGAAGAAAGCTTTACGTTTGGTTTTGAGATAATCTCAAAGTTTTTGTCAGACAACATAAAGTCATTTGAAAACGTAGAGGATTTAAGCAAAATATATTTTGAATCAAACCAAATATACTCTCAAACAATTTCATTAAACTTAGATAAGAAACAAGCCATAATAGTTGTCATAAACAAAATCATCAAAGCAATATAGGAGTTATAATGCCAACAAAAAAACAAGATTTCTCACATATATTAATTTCTTCATTTAATAATAGCTTTTTTATTTCATTATTAATTTTATCAATAACTGGAAAGTTATTTGTCTCAATGGGACTAAAACCTTATTTGCTTCCTTTTGTTAATGGCTTTTTATCTTTGTTTGCAACAATAATTTTATATTTGCTTTTTCATAAAAAAAAATATTTTAGAACATACTCAAAAAAATATATAAAGCCAGTTTTGGCAGTTTCATTTATCACAGGGTTATTAAGCGTTTATATGGCAACCTATAATGTAGCAACATTTTTAATATCAATATTAATAACATCATTAACCATAAAAAACATAAAAATATTTGCAAAAAAAATTGCGATGCTCTTAGACGTAAAAAGAGTTGCTTCAACAAAAGACTTAATTGAGTTTTTTGACTTCTTTATAAGTTTGATATTAACATTTACAGTTATAAATTTATCTTTATACGTTGCCCATGTAACAATGAAAGCCCCTCCAGCATTTGGTTTTGACTCAGAATATACTGCGGTAATAGACTCTCTATATTTTACAATCATAACAATGACAACTCTTGGTTTTGGAGATGTCGTGCCAAAAACAGAGCTAGCCAAAATAATTGTTTCAATCCAATGCTTAATAAGCTATACTATGTTTGGTTTAATGATTGGTATTGTCTCAAGAGGTATAGACTTTAATAAAAAGAGTTAACAAAAAATATTTTAATTGTTTTTTATCTTTTTTTATATATACTTTTATCATCATGAAAGTAGACATATTTGACTTTAATTTAGACAAGAGCTCAATCGCCAATGCTCCAGCCAATCCAAGAGATTCATCAAAGCTTTTGGATTTATCAAACCCACCAAAAATCTCAGACAAACATTTTTATAATCTGCCAGATTTATTAGAAGAAGGCGATGTTTTGGTCTTTAATAATACAAAAGTTATACCAGCAAAATTAATAGCACACAAAGGCGATGCAAAATTAGAGATAACTCTATATCGCCCAGTAGACGCACTAAATTGGTGGGCTTTTATCAAGAACTCAAAACGCTTAAAAGAAAATGACATTATAATGATTAAGGACTCAGACTTTAAGGCAGAAGTGCTTGAAAAAAAAGGCGAAGAAGGCGTTTTATTAAATTTTTTGTGCAAACCAGAAGATCTGCAAACAAATCTTAACAAATATGGCTCAATGCCTTTACCACCATATATAAAAAGACAAGAGCAAAAAAAAGAAGACTTTAATAATTATCAAACCATATATGCCAAACATGAGGGCGCAGTTGCAGCTCCAACCGCAGGGCTTCATTTTACTGAAGATGTTTTTGCAAAGCTAGAAAAAAAAGGCATAAAAAAAGTTTTTTTAACCCTGCACGTTGGTGCCGGCACGTTTTTGCCAGTAAAGACAGAAAACACACAAGACCATAAAATGCACTCAGAATACGGCGTTATCACACAAGATGTTTGTGATGTCATAAATCAGGCAAAACAAAATGGCAAAAGAATTATTGCAGTTGGCACAACCTCGCTTAGAGTGTTAGAAACAGTTGCCGATGAAAGTGGATTTTTAAAACCATGGGCAGGAGACACAAACATCTTTATAACTCCAGGGTATAAATTTAAGGTTATAGACTATATTATAACAAACTTCCATTTGCCAAAGTCAACCTTGTTTATGTTAATTTGCGCAATTGCAGGAGTTGATTTTATGAAGTCAGCATATCAGCACGCCATAGACAACAATTACAGGTTTTATTCTTATGGAGATAGCTCTATTATAAAGGTCAAAAAATGAGCAACATTCTTCAAAATATTTTTGCAAATTTTTATAAACTGGGGCTTTTTGCAACATTGTTCTTTGTCGCAACAATAACATTTTATGCCAAAGAGAGCATAGACGTTTCATCTCAAAATATTTTTCATTTCTCTTTTATTACAATTGGCTTAATCATATTCTTTGTTTTGTTGTTCTTCAACAAGCTCAAACCACTTTTTTTTGCAATAAGTATATATGTTTGCTATTTTACATTAAACTATCTCAGAAACAATTTGCAACTTGAAGGCCCATTGTATCACAACATTGGTTTCTTTATGTTGTTTTCAGAGTTGTTATCTGTTTTTGCTCCTCAAAAAAAGATAACAACAAAAAAAAGTCTTCCGTATGTGTTTATATTTTTAATTTCACTATGCATTATAGAATATTTATCAAAGCAAAGCATTTTTATTCCTTATAATTATGTTTTTTTAAGCATCATAATTGGCATATTTTTGTTTTTGTATTCAAGCATCAAAAACCAAATAATTTATTATGGATACTTTTTTGCATATTTGTCTTCCGTGTTTGGATATTATTATGCTTTCTCAAACACAGGGTTCTCAATGTTTTTTGGCATCTCAATGATAATACTTTTATTAAGCACAACGTTTTATGTATATATAAGCTTATATTATACAAAAAACGCAGGGATAAAAAATAAACACTCATTTATAAAGTATTCAAAAGAAAAAATAATCAAATGTTCTCTTGCCGTTGTTTGCATTGACGCAACAGAAACAATAAAATCTCAATTTGGGCAAAAAGGCTTAGATACTATAATAACATTAGTAGCAGAAATAATAAAAGAAAAGCACTTCAAGGTTTTTTACCTTCAAAAAGATGAGTTTGTTATTTCTTTTGAAGGTCAAGGCATAGATGATGCATATGAAGATATAGAAAACTTAAAAAGAAAAATAGCAACAACAGACTTTATTTTAAGCGGATATAAAAAGCCAATAAAAATAACCATAACAAGCGCAGTTGTTGAAAGAAAAAGAATGGACGGCAATATGCTTGCAGTTTTTCAAAAAGCACAAAAAATATTATTAAAAAAGAAAGACTTTAATAATAATTTTACATTTAAGGGATAATAATATAGTTTATGAAAAGGTTTTTTATAATATTTTTAAGTTTATTTTGTTTATTTAGTGCAAACGTCAACGCACAAGTAAACTCATTAAGACTGGGGCAGGGGGCAGGCTCAATGCGCCTTGTTTTTGATATGAAAAACAATATTGACTATAAACCATTTTTATTAAAAGAGCCCAATCGTTTGGTAATAGATGTTTATAATAGTTATTTTAATCAAAATATTGTAAATGGCTTTGAAACAAATTCTTTTATAAACAACCCAAGAGTTTCATCAGACGGCAAGAGAATAGCCTTTGACTTAAAGCAAGGCGCTAGCATAAAAAAGCACTTTGTCTTAAAGCCACAAAGCAATTTGCCTTGGCGTTTGGTTATAGATATTCAGTCGCAAGCCTCAACAGATTCTGGCGATAATGGTTATTCTCCATCACAAAACACATCATCAAATGCAAAAAAAATAATTGTCTTAGACGCAGGTCATGGCGGTAAAGACCCTGGCGCAATAGGTTATTCTGGCACTTATGAAAAAAACATTACCTTAACCTTTGCAAAAGAATTAAAGCAAGAACTTGACAAAACAGGCAAATATATCGTTTATTTAACCAGATCAACAGACAGATACATAACCTTAAGGGGCAGGGTTGACATTGCCAGAGACAAGCACGCAGACTTGTTTATCTCAATTCATGCAGATGCCGCAAAAAACAGAAAAGCAAAAGGGCTTTCAGTTTATACCTTATCAGAAACCGCATCAGATAAAGAAGCCGCACAATTAGCAGAAAAAGAAAACAAGACAGACATAATTTATGGGCTAGACTTTAAGGACCATACCAAAGAAGTTGCAGATATATTAATCAACTTGGCTCAAAGAGAAACAATGAACAAGTCAGCAGAATTTGCAACGTTTTTAGTAAACGAAATGGCAAGAAAAGTGCTTTTATTAAACAACACACATCGCTTTGCAGGCTTTGCAGTATTAAAAGCTCCAGATATTCCAGCGGTTTTATTAGAGCTTGGCTATATGTCAAACAGAGAAGAAGAAAGACAGCTTAAAACCAAATCATACAGAAAAAAACTAGTCGATTCTACCGTCAAGTCAATCAACAACTTTTTTAAATAGAAAAAACACCATCAATACTGATGGTGTTTTAGTTTATTTATGCATAAGGTTAGAAACCCTAAAACTTTGCTCTAATACAAACAAGGCATCAGCGATCTCTTTTGATTTTGACTTCCTCAGAATGCTAACCATTCTTTGGGATATTTTGTTTTTTCTCTCAAAAGCAAGTGCTTGAATGTATAGGGGGTTAATGTTCCCATTAATACACTCATTGGCAAGACATATCTGGGCTTCAGCATATAGATGTCCTGTTTTTATCAGCTTTTTAGGCAACAAAGAAGAAATTTTCTTTTCTGCAAAAGCTTTAACAATCTCAAGAGATGTTTTCTCTCTTACCTCATAATCAGGCCAAATCAAGTTTGCAAAGTCTTCTTCTTTTACAAGTTTAAGAACAACCGCAGTCATCAGATACTCTATGTCTGTATCATTCAAACTCTTAGAGACATACTCACTAGTAAACTCATTTAATTTTGTTTCTCCGTTTGCAATTTTTAAGCACAAGCTAGATATATGTTTATCTGCATATATCTCTTTTAGTTTTTCAAAATTTTCCATAATTAAATTTTAAATTGTTAAACAAATAATACGTTATTTTCTATTACAATAATCTTTTTCCAATTTTTGTCAACATTATTTATTGGTCTCTGATATCTCTAACCACTTTATCTCTTTTTCTTCTATCTCTGCCTGTAAAAATGCCAATCGTTGAGACAGCTCATCAAACTTTTCTGGTTCTTCCAAATATAAATTAGGGTTCATCAACTCTGTTTCAATGGTTTTTATCTCTTTTTCAGCCTTTTCAATCTCAGCTGGCAAAATCTCTAATAATCTTTGATCTTTATATGATAACTTAGTTTTTTGTGGTTGGTTTTGTTTTGTGACGATGTGGGCATCTTCCCCTACAGTTTTTTGTTTTTTTGGGCGATTAGTAATCGCCCCTACAAGTTTGGGGTTGAACTTCTCTAATGCCTCGCTGCAGCCACCTGCGTTTTCTAATATTGTGCCGTCGCCTTTCATATATATTACAGATGATACGGTGTTGTCTAAAAAGTCTCGGTCATGAGAGATTATTAATACTGTGCCCGCATAGTCGCTCAACACATTTTGTAACAAATCTAGTGTGTCCATATCCAAGTCATTGGTTGGCTCATCAAGGATTAAAAAATTTGAAGGTTGGGCTAAAACCAATGCCAACATAAGTCGATTCTTTTCACCCCCAGAAAGTGAAGATACCGGGACTTGTGCCTGCTCTGGCTTAAATAAAAAGTCTTTTAAGTAGGCAACAACATGGCGATGTTTGCCATGAACCCAAATATGATCCCCCTCAGCAGCCAAAGTTTTCCAAAGTGTTTTTTTGGGGTCTAGGGTTATTCTGTTTTGGTCAAAATATGCCTCGTCCAAGTTTTTACCCATTCTAACATTGCCAGAATCTGGGGCTAGTTTTTTTGTGAGCAACTTTATAAGAGTTGTCTTGCCAGCACCATTTGGTCCAACGATACCAATTTTATTACCTTTAATAATGCGGGTAGAAAAGTTTTTTACAATGTCTCTATCGCCAAATTTTATAGAGATGTTTTTTGCCTCAATAACCATTTTTGATGCAAATGATGCTTCTTCAACATTTAGGTTAATTGTGCCGATTTGTTTGATTTGTTCTTTTCTTTGGGCACGCATTTCTAATAAGCGTCTTAATCTGCCTTGGTTTCTTTTGCGTCGAGCAGTAACCCCAGTTTGCATCCAGCCTTCTTCTTGCTTTAATTTTTTTGCAAAGTTTTTTTGTTCTATAACCTCTTGCTCAAAAATTTGCTCTTCCCAATCATCAAAGTGCTTAAATCCAGAGTTTTTTTGACGCAAAGTGCCACGGTCCAACCAGAGCATATTATTTGTTGTGTTGTTTAAGAATGCACGGTCATGAGAAATAAGAATTATAGCACCTCTAAAGGAATTAATAAGCTCTTCTAATATTGCAATCGTTGGCATATCTAAGTGGTTGGTCGGCTCGTCTAACAATAAAATGTCAGGATTGTTTATTAAGGCTTTTGCTAAAAATGCTTTTTTTACCTCACCACCACTTGCAACTTTTATGTCTTGGTCTTTTAAGACGCCAAGTTTTTGTATAAAAATATCTGCGGTGTATTCGTCTTCTGGCTTTAGGTCTTTTTTTACAACGCTTTCTAAAGTTGTGTAGCCTGAGATGTCTGGCTCTTGTTGCAGATATGAGATGGTTGTGCCAGGCTGAATAAAAGTTTCTCCCTCATCAGGCTCAAGCATTCCGCAAATGATTTTAAGCAAAGTTGACTTGCCAGAGCCATTGCGGCCGATTAAAGAAATTCTATCTCCCAAAGAAATATTTAAGGATATTTTTTCAAAAAGCCTTTTATCTCCAAATGCAATTGAAGTTTCTTTTAATGTATAAATAGGTGTCGCCATTAAATTATGCTATATCCTAAAATTGCAGCCCATAAAATAATAAATACCCTTGCCAAAAACTCTAAGAAAGCGCTTTTTTCAAAGTCAGCACAAGACTTCCACACAAGCTTAAAGACAATAATCACATAATATGCAAATGCGCACAAAGAAGCCAAATAAAAAAGCGTTGCAAAAACAGCATTCATATCTGCCCCAATAGGCTTAAAATAACGCGTGTAATAGTCAATTATTGAAACACCATTAAGCGCTGAATAAAGCCAAGTATCAAATACTTTTACAATGCCTCTTGCAATTAATAATCCAAAGAGCCCATAGCCATAAAAAGTTTTGTATAAATCAATTTTTCTGTTAAGCAGATCTTTTAACATCAAAAGTAACTCCCATATTTTCTATTGTTTCATTTATTCCTGATACACAATTATTTTCTATCTTAATTGCCAATACTTGGGTTTTTATATAGTCCTCATTTTCTTTTAGGGCTGCATTTATTTCTGCATCACTTGAAGAGTAGCAAAGCTCGATTCTATCAGAAACATCAAAGTCTTTTTCTTTTCTGAGGTTTTGGATTAAGCGCACAAAGTCACGAGCAATGCCTTCTTTTTTTAGCTCTGGAGTGATGAGTGTGTCAAGTAACACAATTGCTCTGTTCTCTGCAAATGCTTTGCCTGCGATACCTTCTTTCATCTCAAGCCTAACCTCAAACAAGTCTGTTGAAAGTGTTTGCCCAGCGATTTCTAACTTGTCGCCATTTAGCTCCCATTTGCCTTGTTTATATGCGCCCATAACTGCACCCATGTCTTTGCCCAACGCTTTGCCAAGAAGAGGGGTATATAGATAAACAGTTTTTGTTGCATAATTGTTGATGTCTGCATCAAATTTTATTTGTTTAACATTAATCTCATCTTTGATGATGTCTTGCATTTTTTGGCCTAGCTCAATGCCAACAACTGTTAATGATGCTAATGGCAGGCGGTTTCTTAAAGACTTTTCTTCACGAATAAATTTGGCAGCAGAGCAAAGGTCTTGCACCATATCCATATCATTAATCAACTTTGCGTCTTCTTTAATATCAGATAGAGTAGGGAAGTCTGTTAGGTGAACAGATTCTTCTTTTGAAAGCTCTTTATAGATGTATTCTGATATAAATGGCAACAACGGAGCCGCAATTTTTGCAATGTTTATAAGCACAGTATAAAGAGTGTCAAATGCTTGCTTATCACCTTCCCAGAAGCGTTCACGGGTGCGGCGAATATACCAGTTGTTTAATACTTCTATAAACTTGGCAATGCTCTCACAAGCCATTGCAACTTCATAAGCTTGCATATCTTTATTAACAGATGTTGCAAGTGTTTTTAATTTTGATAAAATATAGTTGTCTAAGAAGTTGTCTGAGCTAGAGATTTCTTTTGCCTGATAGTTTTCTGCATTTGCATATAGGGTAAAGAAGTAAAACGCATTCCACAATGGGATTAATGCCTCACGAGATGCTTTGGCAATTTCTTTTCCTTCTTGATCTACAGCAACATTGCCACCTTTAATCACAGGAGATGACATTAAAAACCAACGTAGAGCATCAGAGCCAATTGATTCTAGAATCTCATTTGGGTCAGGATAATTTTTAAGCTTTTTAGAAAGCTTAACACCACCTTCTGCCATTAATAAGCCTGTGCAAATACAATTTTTGAATGCTGGGCGGTTGTGCAATGCTGTTGCAAGCACAGTTAGTGTATAAAACCAACCACGTGTTTGGTCTACTGCTTCTACAATAAAGTCTGCAGGAAAATGCTCTTCAAACCATTCTTTGTTTTCAAAAGGATAATGCACTTGTGCATATGGCATTGAGCCACTTTCAAACCAACAGTCAAACACATCACCAACACGTTTCATCATAGTTTTGCCAGATGGATCATCTGGGTTTGGATAGATAACATCATCAATATATGGTTTGTGAAGATTCTTAACCTCAATACCACTAACTTCTTTGATTTCTGCAATTGAGCCTAATACGTCAATGCGAGGGAAGTTAGGGTTATCAGATTTCCACACTGGGATTGGGGCACCCCAAAAACGGTTGCGAGATATTGACCAATCGCGAGCACCTTCAAGCCATTTGCCAAAACGGCCGTTTTTAATGTGCTCTGGCACCCAGTTTACTTGTTGGTTGTTTGCAACCATGTTATCACGAAAATCTGTAACTTTTACAAACCAAGAGCTCATGGCCTTATAAATTAGCGGCTTATCTGTTCTCCAACAAAATGGGTATGAGTGAGTGTATTGCTCTTTTTTAACCAATTTACCTGCTTCTTTAAGGCGTTGCATAATAGGTTCATTAGTTTCAAAGACTTGCATTCCTACATAGTCATAAACTTCCCCAGTAAATTTGCCGGCATCATCAACAGGGCAAATAACAGGAAACTCTGCATCATAAGCGCGGCAAACATCAAAGTCATCTTGACCAAAGCCAGGGGCAATATGCACAACACCTGTTCCGTCTTCTGTTGAGACAAACTCACCAGAGATTACCTTAAATGCTTTTTTCTCATCCTTAAAATAGTCAAATAATGGAGTGTATGACAAACCAACCAACTCAGAGCCTTTGATGGTGCCAGCCGGATTTGCATTTTCTAATTGCTTTTTATATTTGCCTAAAAGAGCTGTTGCAAGCACATATTTGTTGCCGGCCTCTTCCATGATTGTGTATTCTATATCGTTACCAACAGCAAGCATTAGGTTTGATGGCAATGTCCATGGAGTTGTCGTCCAAACAAGAATGTTCATACCATTTTCAAGCTTAAACATAACAGTGATTGCATTGTCTGTAACATCTTTATAGCCTAAGTTAACCTCCATATTAGAAAGCACTGTTTCTGCTGACCAAGAGTATGGTAACACCCTAAAGTCTTCATACATATAACCTTTGTCATAAAGTTGTTTGAAGTTGTTGATAACAGATTCCATATATGGCAAATCCATAGTTTTATAATCATTATCAAAGTCAACCCAACGACCGATGCGTTTGAACATGTCTACCCAGATGTTTGAATACTTTAATACATCTGATTGGCAAAATCCATTAAATTTTTCTATGCCAAATTCCTCAATTTGTTTGTGTCCAGATACACTTAGTTGTTGTTCTGCACTCATCTCTGCAGGCAGGCCATGACAATCCCAACCAAGGCGACGCTCTACTTTTTTGCCAGCTTGGGTCTGAAAACGTGCAACAACGTCTTTAACATACGACACCATCATATGACCATAGTGCGGAGTTCCGTTTGCAAACGGAGGCCCGTCATAAAACACAAACTCATCATTGTTTGCACGGTTTTCTACAGATTTTTTGAAAGTTTGGTTGTCTTCCCAAAACTTTAAGATGTCTTTTTCTATTGCCACAAAATCAGCTTTTGGGCTTTGGTTTTTATAAAACTTTGTCATAAATTTACTTCCATTAAAAAATATTTTTTTCCATATTATAGCATATATTTTTTCATTGCAAGCATTCTTAATATTTTTTACATATTTTTTATATAAAAGAATGGTTGAGGATTAACC
>CAYJIO010000020.1:0-12397 GCA_964370255.1 uncultured Azospirillaceae bacterium | reverse complement strand
AGAGAAGTTTCAAACCTTACAGGTTCGAACCCTAAGTTCTCATACATTTATAAAAAAACCACCCTCAGGGGTGGTTTTTTTATAAATGGTGAGCCCAACAGGATTCGAACCTGTGACCCTTTGATTAAAAGTCAAATGCTCTACCAACTGAGCTATGGGCCCTCACACAAGCTTTTAAGCATTGTTGCTCAAAACTGAAGAATAGATATATGATAAATTTTGCAATGTCAACACATATTTTTTATTTTTTTTATTTTTGTATTGAATTTATTAATAATTATGTGTTAATATCTTCTCAAATGACAAAATAACATTAATGAGGACAAAATGAAAAGCAAAGAAAATCAACCAGTTAACGACTGCGACATCTTACAAAACGCCCAAGGCGACATTCTATTAATAATTAATGCAAGACAAGGTGGCCCTGAAGAGCCCAGATTTGTTTATGACGGCAGCTCTAAAGCCCTTTTGTATAGAAGCAAAGAAAACGCTATTATTTTAACAAACATCACAGAATCTGCAAGGTCTCCGATTAAAGCTGTATCTCAAATTTTAATTGTTGAGATTGAAAACAACGACGTATTAAGAGAATATACAGTCCCTGTTAGAATCATAAAAAGCTTAGAACAGCTTGCTATATCACTAAACGCAAATAAATAAATGCTTAATATTGTTGCATATTTACTTACCATTTCATTAATCAGTTTTTTATTAACAAAAAAAAACAAACAAATATTTTGGGTATCTATAACAACTTTATCATTTATTGCAACATTATTATACACGCTATGCCAAACCTTTCATCAAAAAGAGCTTTCTTTTTCGATTCCTTGGATGAACAACATAAGCATTGACCTGTTTCTAAACACCACAATTGCCTCTGCACTAATTCCAATTTTTATAACCTCAATTGGTATATGTCTATTTAACATTAAAACAGACACAAAAAAAGCTTTATCAAAAAACGCTATCCTTCCCCTAAACATAGCCTCTTTAATTTTGCTTTTTTCCTCTCAAAACTTAATTCAACTAGCCATAGCCCTGATTATAATTGATATAATTTCAATCAGCATTTTTCAAAAAGAAAACAAGTCCAGATTAATTTATTATAGCTTTTATGCCAACGCTTTAATATTCTTTGCCTTTATGACCTTATATAAAGACTTTAACAGCCTTGAGATTAAAGGCATCAAGCCTCTTGATAAATTCTCTTTTTCAAACATTCTCATATCTTTTGTCATTATCATAAAGCTTGGGCTAATAGGCTTTAACTATCAAATAACACAAGCAAAAAACTTAAAAAACACAGCATTACTCACATATTTATACACATCAACGCCAATTTCAGCTCTTATTTTGCATCAAAAGCTTTTTTTTCTTAATCCTTTTATTATAAACGCATTTGCTATAGCCTCGATGTTTTTTTACATCATAAAGTTTATAACAACACCCAACTTGCAAAAAAAAATCATCTATTTTTCCATCTCAAACTTTGCTCTATGCTTATACCTTACTCAAACAAGCACCATATTAAGCACTTCTTTGGTCTCATTTATAATCTTAATAACAATTATAATAGCATCTTATGAAGAAAACATAACCCAAATTGGAGAGTTTATAAAAAAAACAAAATCTTTTTATATAATATGCTCTGCAATATCTTTAATCCACATCTCAGAGCTCTTAGAATATCAGTCAACTCTCATGCTTTTGTTATATATTATAGCCTCAACCTTTGCTCTTGCTTTTTTTATCTCTCAAGTATTTTTCAAGCGCTTTGACGGATTAGATAGGGTTTATGATAACACCTCATCACCCAATATAATATTATACACACCAATATTTTTATCTATATTTTTTATAAGCATAAGCATTTCAAAATCAATGATTATAATGTTTGGCTTATTTTTACTATTTCAGCTCATTGGTATCAAACAATGGGTTTATAAAAAAGAAAACGATGATGAAAAGTTTTTATTTCCAGAAACCGTTTTTTCATCCTCAATAAAATTTATAGGCAGAGGGTTGTGGCTTGTAATTGACTTTTTATTAATTAGAAAAGTCATCACAAAACCGTCAGCAACAATCAGGCAGTCTTTTGCAAAAGTCGCCCACAATATAGAAAACAACTACATCCTATGGACAGCTCTTGGCTTTGCTTTGTTAATTTGGATTATAGGAGAAAATTACTTATGACAGATATTTTCCAATCACTTCCTATTTTAATTTTTATACCTTTAATCTCTACAATATTTATTTTAATGAGCCCCAAGGATAAAACAAAAAATATATATCACACATCTCAACTAGCTGTTATTGCAAACATTGTGATAATATTAAGATTTTTTACATTAATAGACCCATCTTTACCAAACCTGCAACTAATAACAAACACCCAATGGTTAAAGCACTTAGAAATAAACTTTGTATTTGGCGCAGATGCTTTTTCGCTTTATTTAATATTAGCTGTTCATATAGTATTTTTTGTGGTTTTATCTTGCCTAAAGTTTCAAGACCAGCACCCAAAAACTATAGCCTCCTTCGCCCTTATTTTCTTAAGCATGATAACCGGCCTTTTGATTTCCGCAGACTTATTTTCTTTTTATCTATTTTTTGAAGCAATGCTGTTACCGCTATTTTTTATAATAGGTGTTGGCGGCGGTCTAAAAAAACAAGAAAAAATCTACAGCTTTTTTATGTATAATTTCTTTTCTGCTATATTATTTTTAATTGCAATCATAATGATATTTAATATAGATAAAAGCGCATATATCTTAAAAAACACACATCAAATAAAACTAGACAACATAACCAATTATTTTATCTGGACTGCCATTTTTATAAGCTTATTATCAAGGCTTCCGCTTTGGCCATTCCACAAAATGCTATCAACAATAACATCAGATATTAAAAACCCACTAGTCTTTTTAATATCAAACTTAATGCCTCTAACCTCTATCTTTGCTTTTGCAAGAATATTAAGCGCAAATTCAGATGAAAACATGCAAACAATTTATTTCATACTCCAAATAATAGCCGTATTTTCAATGCTTCTAATATCATTAATCTCTTTTGCCCACAAAGACTTTCAGTATAAAATGTTTTCATACACAGCTATAATGTATCTATTTTATTTTATAGCGTCCTTATACGATATATCAATTATAAAAAACAACATAAGCCTTTCTTTCTTTGGCTTTATAATAGCAATCTCTGGCATAGAGCTTTTATGGCACAGATACCAATCAAAAGCTGATGGTTTCTCAAAAAACAGATACATTATATTCACAGGATTATTATTTTGCTTAATTGGAGCACCCTTGTCTTCTATCTTTATAAACAATTTTACAATTCTTGGAGCCATTTATAAAAACTCTGCAATAAGCACATACTTAATTTATTTTGCAATAACAACTGGAGCCGTTTCTATAATATCGCAAATCCCAAAAACTAAAGTATCTGAAAACAAACAAAAAGTTCCCAAAACAATTTGGCTAATCTGTTTTATTTTGCTTGCCTCTTTTATAAGTCCTTTTAACATTATGGAGTTATACCAATGATTGCCATCTTGCCAGAAATAATTATAGCTTTAGGCGCTATCAAACTATTAGTATTTAAAAACAAGTTTGAAGAACTTGACTCAAAAAAAGTATTCTATATTGCAAAAGGATATCTCTTGTCATCATTTTTAATAGCACTATTTTTATACAACAACAAAATATTCTCCCCAATTCTTGAAATAAGCCCCAGATTGATGCTACTTAAAACCATCATTTATACATACTCAATCATATGGTTTTACTTATCTGCAAGGTGGTTTGCAAACAAAAATGAAAACGGTGCAAATTTTGCTATTATGGCTCTTTTATATATCATATCCATACTACTTTTAATATCAGTCAGAAACTTATATGCAATAGCCACAATATTAACAATTATAACAGTAATAAATCATAAGATGTTTCAACTAAGAAAACATGCTGAGCAAATTATTTGTGATATAAAAACATATAATAAAACAGCAACAGCTCTACTCTCTTTGTTTTGGGTTGGGATAATAATCATAAATTCATATCCATTAATATCGATTTTATTAATGGTTCCTGTCATACTGTTTCTTGTTGGTGCTGCCCCATTTCACAATGGCTTTATAAACATTGTTGGCAAATCAATACTGCCGGTCTCTGGCCTATGTGCAACCATCAACACAATTGGCAGCGTATTAATTTTTCATATATTAATGAGAGACACATTTGCAAATAACCGAGAGGTTGCAACAAACATCTTAACCATTATAGGCTTAACAAGTATTTTTATTGGGGCTATATATGCAACGATGCAAACAAATTTAAGAAAAGTTCTTGCATACACCTCAACTTTTAATGTTGGTGTTGTCTTGCTTATACTATCAAGTTTTTCAAAAGAAGCGATATACACCTCTTTTATTTACTTAATAACCTATAACATTGCTCTCTTTGGCTGCTTCTGTTGTTTTTATGGCATCAAACAAAATGGTGACTACCAAAAAGACATCAACAATATACAAGGCATTGCACACTATAACCCCTTTATAATAGGTTGCTTTATGATTTTTTTAATATCCCTTGCTGGCATTCCACCAATCATAGGTTTTAATGCAAGAATTTCTATGATAAATTACTTTGTAGCAAATAACAATTATATAATAATATGCGCAATGGTTATTGCAATAATGACACTAATTTATGCATACTTAAAAATAATTAAAGCATTTTACTTCTTAACACAACCACAAAAAAAATATGACAGGGTTGACTTTGGCGTTTATCTTGTTTTATTCTTTTATATGGCATTTATATTCTCATGCATAATTCACCCAACCTACGTGTCAAACTATATAGAAGAGGTCTTAAGCAAACTATAATGAAAGTTTTTGAGTTTGACACAGTTGAAAGCACACAAGACATTGCATTACAAAAAAACTTTGAATGCGTTATTGTTGCAAAAAACCAAACAAAAGGCAGAGGCAGACTTGACAGAACCTGGCAATCTCTAGAAGGCAATTTAATGGCGTCAGTTGTTATAAAAGCAAATATAGAAGATATCTTTAAGATCGTAATGAGCATTTCTGTTACCATTGTTGAGGCAATTAATGCAGGGCAAATCAAGTGGCCAAATGACATTTTAATAAACAACAAAAAAGTATGCGGAGTATTAATAGAAAAAGGCCAAGAAGGTTTTTATGTAATAGGCTTTGGCTTAAACATTGAGCACTCACCAAACATTCCCAACTTAATATACCCTGCAACTTGCCTAAAAGAAGAAGGCATATTTGTAGAAAAAAAAGAAACATTAAACAAGATAATTAAAAACTTAAAAAACAACATGCAAAGCATAGATTTATATAAAAAATATAAATCAAAGCTATATGGAATAGGCAGTCTTTGCAAAATAAACAACATTGAAGGCATATTCAAAGATGTTGACAAATCTGGCTTCATAAACATAGAAACAAAAGATGAAACAAAAAAAATATTTGCCGGAGATTTAATTTTTAAATAAAAAAAACCCTAAAAAAAATCTACTTTAATAGACTTAATTTAGGGGTTTTTCTTACAAAAGATTTGGTGTTGAAAGCGCCTGAGCAAGCTCAGAATAAGTCATAGCCTCTGGCAAATGACGCATTGGAGCATCGCTCTCATTTAAGATTATTACTCCTGTTTTTTCTTGCAAATATTCAACCATTGTTATCAAGTGGGGTCTTGTTACCGCTGTGCTTGAAATGGTTGCATTTGCTAACTTTAATTCACTCAAGCCTGTTTGCTTTGCGAAAAATTTTAGAATTGTTTCTTTGTTCATAATTTATTAATTTTATATTATACAATAAATAAAATAAATAAAACAAACTATTTTGTCAATAAAAAATATTGCTGCGGTGTTAAATTCTCTGCCCTAAGTGTGTTGTCAATTCCAAACTTCTCTAATTTTCTCTCAATATCAGGATAGTTTTTAAGGCTTTGTCTTATCATTTTTCTTCTTTGCCCAAAAGCCATTGCTGTTAATTTCTCAATTTCTTTTATCTCATTTTCACTTAACAATACTTCTTTTGGCACAAACAACAAAACAGTTGACCAAATTTTTGGTGGCGGCGTAAAACATTGTGGGTTCAAGTCCATAAGCTTTATTATCTTGCATTGCAGTTGCGCAATAACAGAAACTCTGCCATAATCCTTGCAGTTAATATCTGCCATAATTCTATCAGCAACTTCTTTTTGAAACATCAGCGTAAGACTTTTATAATTGCCCATATTCATAAGCCAGTTCATCAACAAAGGCACAGATATATTATACGGAAGGTTGCTGACAATATGACCATTTTTGTTTTGCCAATCAACTGTTAACGCATCTTTATAATTAATTTCTAACTGCGGATAAACTTGTTTTAACTCTTGCATAATCTTAATGCATCGCTCATCCATCTCAAAGACATTTAATGTTTTTGGGCTCTCAGCCAAAACAGCCCTAGTAAGCCCCCCAGGACCGGGGCCTACCTCAAAGACATCTTGACCCGAAAAGTCTTTTAATTTTTGCGCATCCAAAGACAACCTAATAATTTTTTCAACCACATTTGAATCAAGCAAAAAGTTTTGACCCAAAGCCTTTTTTGCCATCAAATTATGTCTATCAACGGTTTGCCTTAAGCTTTCCATTACTTAAACTCAATACTTGCGTTCTGACGCATATTTTGAGTATATGCCTGCATCAAACGTTCCATATTTTTATTTTGCAAAAACGCCTTAATTTCATCTTCTGAAGGAATATATGCTTTTTCTTTTTTGGGATCAAATATTTTTTCTAGCTTTAAGATATAATAACCATTTCCAGATAAAATTGGATTAGATACATCACCTTCTTTCATTTTTGATAACGCTTTTTCAATAACAGGTTCAAAACGACCATTATTAATCCACCCAAGTTTGCCTGCATTTCCTGCAGATGGCGCATCTGAAAACTGCCTTGCATAAAGCTCAAACCTGTCATCTTCTCTTAAAATTTCAACCAACTCGCTCAAATTTTTTGCTTTGTTTTTTAAGATATAAATCTCAGAGACCATTCTCTTTGGAGAGTTAATATCCTTAAGCGCGGCCTCCATTGCAACTTCAATTTCTTTTTGCGTAATATTTTTTGCCTCAAAAGATTTTTGACCCATAAGCTTTGACCATGCCAAATCTGCTTTTATTTGAGAGCGCAATGCTTTTTTAGACACTTTTCCGCCAGACAATTGTCCGTGTTTTTTTTCAAAAGATTTAATTGCATCATCAACTTCTTTTTCAGAAATTTTAAGGCCATTTTTTTGAGCTTCTAAAATTTTTAATTTTTCATCAATCGCTTGGTGCAAAACTTGTTGTTTAATCATTGGTTTTGTCTGCTCATTAACAGGCATTTTACTCATAAACAAAAAATTATCAAACCTATCATCCAAATCAGATGATGTTATAATTTCTCCATTTACAATCGCAGCGATTTTAGAACCTTGCGCCATAGCTTGTGTTGATAGTAATAAAGATATTACAAATAAAATTTTCTTAATCATTTTTGTCCTGCTCCTCCAAGAGTTTTTAATAAAAAGTTTATACCAAATTCAAAGTCATTTTCAAGACTTGGGTCAATAGAATCTTCTTTGTTTACATAACCTGTTAATGTAATACATTCATTATCATAAATTATTTCTCCGCCTCTTTCAAGAGAAGAATCAGCACCTGTGCTTAAGTCTTGTCTATTATAAACCAAAGCAGACCAATTTTTAGAAAGCTTAACATTCAAAGAAGTATAAAGTTCTCGCCTGTCGTCATAGTTATACAAAACATCATTTACATTAAGCTCGCCGTCAAGATAAATATAAGAAACATATAACTTAAGCATATCAGGGCCAAGCGTTGTCCCAAGCTCAGAATATTTAATTGCCAAATCATCTTTATCTAGCCTAAATCGCAAGTCAAAGTCCAAAAAGTCATAAGGTGCTGCATAAACACGGCCAACATAGTCACTAAATTTTTCGCCCCCATCAATCTGGTCAAACTCATCACTCTCATTAAAATTATAACTTTGCGCCAAAAACATTGTTGTTCTACCAAAGTCGTCACCATAAGCGCTCCAGTTCAAACCATAACTAACTCTTGAACCCACATCATTTCTATCATAACCTGAATATCTGTCTAAGCTTAAGATGTTTGTATCATCAATCCTAATATCCAAGCTATCTTCATTTGGAATTTCTTGAGACTTTTGACCACCATTAGAAGCCAAAACCCCAACTACAACAGGCTCTAATATATATTTTGTCCCTGCCTTAGATTTAACAAAAGGCAAACTCCATTCCATTCCAAGTTGAGGAAACACTCTTGCCACAGTTCCTGTATAATCTTCATTATATTGATTAAAATAATTAGACACATAATACAAATCAGACTTAACACTTGCTTGCATTTTATATTTTTCGCCCAAACTACTAACATATGGCAAAGTCCAAGAATTTATCATAGTAAAGCGCTGTGTAGATGTATCCCCATCATCTCTATTTATAGAAGCCGCACTAAACTGAGTTTTGCTATAAGCTCCATAAGCTCCAACGTCTCCATAATTTTCATAATCAAATAAAGGAGTAATAAAAGGTTGATTAGAATTTCTTAGCTCATAACTCAAAGTCTTATAATAATATGCACCAAGATAAGAATAGTTTCTATTATCAAACCCCTCAAACTTTACTTCTGAGGTCAACCATGGGTCATCTTCGTCAGGCAAGTTCAAATCTTTAAGATAAGTTCTATCAGACACATAATTAATATCAGCATCAAATACCCATATATCATTTATCTCATGCCTAATATTTGAGCGCAGCTCCCCTCTGTTACTGTCCAAGTCATCATCTCTTAAATAAGACCCACCCAGTTCAAAATAGCCATTTAGAGAATATTTTTTATAATCACCGCCCCAAACAACTCCTTTGTCAGAAGATATTATCGGAGAAAACAAAAAGTCTTGATTATCATCAATTGCCCAAAAATATTTCATCCCAATATTAAAGCCCAAATAAGAATCAGACTCAAAACTAGGCACCAAAAATCCAGAGCGCCTTTTAACCATTGGATCTGGGTGAGAAAAATAAGGAGTATAAAAAACCGGAACACCACCAAACTCAAGCCTTGCATGTTTATAATAAATATCTTGAGAAGCCTCATCATGAGTAATCTTGTTTGCCTTAAGCTGCCATAAAGGGTCTTTGCCCTCACAAACATCACAAGGAGAGTATGTCGCATTTTCCAAAACTTTTTTCTTGTCTTCTCTTTTTTCAACCCTATTTGCAGAAATTCTAGTCTTGTCTTGCATAACGACCAAAACTTTATTCATTTCTGCCTTGGTTAATTTTGAAGTAAGTTCTGCAGAATCAGAAAAAACAACTGTTCCATTTTCTTCAACCAAAACAACATTTCCATCGGCAACAATTGTATCTGTTTTTTGATTATAATTAATTTTATCTGCATAAACCGTCAAATTATCTTTTACAATTTGCACATTGCCTTTTGCAACAACAGTTGACAAATCGTTATAATACTCAACCTCATCTGCATTAAAGTCAATATCAGAATCTTTATTCTCAACACTATCTTCACTCAAAAAATCTGCAACATTCTTCTGAGGTTCAATAGAAACATATAAGTCTGTTGCAGCCGATGTTAATACCTCACCTGCTATTGGTTTTGCGCCTGCCTCAAAGCAAAAAATAAAACACAAAAAACAACTCAACACACCAACAAGCTTTTTTACCTTTGCTGGTTTATAAAAACCAACAAACAAAATAGTTGCAATAAATGGTATTATCAAATTGAAATACATCAAAAATACATAATTAAGATTATCAGATGCCTTTGAGAATATCGCAAGCTCAAGTGCCTGAACAAAGACCATCACTCCCAAAGACGCAAGCAAAATTTTTGCCTGCCCCCTTCTTGAAAAACCACCCATCACCAAAGAAGACGCTGCAATCAAAGCAAACAAGACATTATATATCGGAGATAAAATTCTTTTATTAGCCTCCGCAAACATCTCAGACTTTTCAGCAAATGTAAGTTCTTCATTGTCTAAAGCGCCCCACAAATTACCAAAGCTCATTGCTCTTACACTATTGCTTTTTTTGCTTTTTGCCTCAGGAGCTCCCAAATCAACTGAGTATCTATCAAAAGAAGTTGTTTGAACATCCTTTTTCTTAGCATTAAATTCTTGACTAACTCCATTTACCAATATGATTCTAGGTTTTTGTTGATTATATATAAGTCGCCCAAACTCTGCAAAAATTGTTTTCTTTACATTTTCTTTTTTCTCATCATTAATCAAGATTCCCTCAACAGAACCGTCTTTATTTTGGTTGCTAATAAAAACCATCAAATTCTTTTGCAAAAAATTAAACTCACCAGATTTTAGCATAACACCAGAGACATTATTTTTAATCTGCCACTCAAGCTCATTAAATTTCTTCTCTGCGCTGCCGATTCCATAGTTATAAACAAAGAAGTTTAAAAGCATTAATATTGCCCCAAAAACAACCGCTGGTTTTATCATAGAAGAAGGTGAAATTCCAGCCGCCTTAATCACAACAAGCTCCCTATCTGCAATCATCTTATTATACACAAACAAAACAGAAGCAAACACAACAATAGGCGATATAACTGCAAATATACGAGGCATCAACAATGACGTTAAGCTTATAAAAGAAAAAACACTTATGCCATTGTTTGTAATAAAGTCTAAAAAACGCAACGATTGTGTCAACCAAATAATAGCCATTAATGACAACACAGCCAATAAATAACTTACCAAAATTTGCTTAAATATATATATATCCATTTTTTTCATAAATATAACTATAAACCATATTTATTAAAAAAAAGCAAACATAAAAAAAATTATCTTTCAAAGTGATAAAGAAAGCGCCTAATAGAATAATTTAAATTATTTTTATCCCCTCTTAAAGATACCAAGTTCGCATCCATTAAGTTAACTTCATAACTTTCATTATCAATATAAGGAGAGCTTTGAATATATTTTTCAATTGCCTCAATTTTTTGAGTATCATTAGTTGCCATAAGCTTATGCACCCTATTCTTTGCTATTGCCCACTTTGTTTTGTCATCTTTGCCCTCAGAAGTTTCTTTTATATTGCGCAGCATATCATTCTTCAAATAATTTCTTTGCAATATAAACTCATCAGCCAAATCAACATTATCAATATCCTCACCTTTAATCAAAGATTTATATAGCATCGACAAATAAACACTTCTATGAGAAACAAAAGCAAGCTTATCTTTTGTTTCTTCTTGACAAACTCTTGTAATATATCCGTTTAATCGTCCAATATCTTTAGATCTTCTTGCCTTTACTTTCTCATCAATAATGTCTTCACAATCACTAAAATCTTGTTTTAGCTTATAAGCCTCTTCATCACTAAAGTTTGTTTGCTCTATAATTGCACCAAAAAAGCCTTTGTGCACAACATTATTTTTATATGCTCCCAAAACCAAGCCCACATTTTTTTTATGAGCCCCAGAATAAAAATTTGTTGTTTGCCCAAAAATACTAAGCTGGCGCGCTTTTGGCACAGAAATTTTTTTTGACTTTTCTAACAAGCCAAGGACGATTCTAGCTTCTTTCTCTAAAGTGCTATTCTTAACACAAAAATCAATATACTCAGCTATATTTTTATAATTAGGAGTGGCAAAGGCTTTATTAATTAAGTTCTTTTCTCTTATATTTAAGGGATTAAACTTTTCTTTTACTTCATCAGAAACTTTTATATTAAATCCTTTAAGCGTGTTATACATCTTTGAGCCTTCTTTTTCATCCAACTCAATCATATTATATACTTTTCCAAAAACCCAAGCAAGCGCCTTTCTTGAATAATGCGTAGCAAAAACCACTCTATATGCATATGCTACAAATTTATTGTTTTGGGCTTTTCTCTCATCATTAGTCACAACATTTTGCATCAGCACACTTGTTGCATCAATTAAATCTTTTTGCAAACTATGACAAGGGCTTTGCCTGTCTTGCATTTTGCACACCAAACGCAATGCCAAATAAAATCTCTTTTGGCGTGCTATATTGTCTTCGTTGCTATTTTCTCTATGCGGATTACCGTCTAGTTCAAACATCACAATCACCCTCTATGATTTTGACAAAATAACACAAAAAAACAAAAAAGTCAATGCAAAACTCAAAAGATTTTGTTGAATCTTATATTTTTTGTTATAAAAATAAAGCATAAGGAATTTTTAAGATGAAAAAACTGTTTTATACCATATTTGCAACCATTATAACAAGCCCAGCCTTTGCCCAAAGCCTTAACTTAACAGTTAATGAGGCC
>CAYJIO010000019.1:0-12502 GCA_964370255.1 uncultured Azospirillaceae bacterium | reverse complement strand
GGCGAGCATTGCTCGCCATAAAGGAAAAAAATGAAAAGAAAACCCAACAGATTAAAAAATTATAATTACAGTCTTAACGGCTTATACTTTATAACCATATGCACACAAGACAAAAAATGCACATTATCAGATGCAAATAATCCAATAACACTCACAGGCTTAGGAACGATAGTAAAAGAAAAAATAGAAACCATTGAAGAAAAATATAAAGGAGTTGTTCTTGATAAATATGTTATAATGCCAAATCATATTCATCTCATTTTAAAAATAACAAACAATGAATGGCGAGCAATGCTCGCCGCTACAATCTCAAGAGTAATACAACACTTCAAGGGTGCAATCACCAAACAAACAGGGCAAAAAGTTTTTCAGCGTTCATTTCATGACCACGTAATTCGCAATGAAAAGTCATATTTAGAAATATTAAAATACGTAGAAGAAAACCAAATGAAGTGGGAGCTAGATTGTTTCCACCCAGACAAACTAAAATAACCACCTTATTGTAGCGGCGAGCATTGCTCGCCATAAAGGAAAAACCCTTGGCGTATAGCCAAGGGTTTTTTAATTAGTTTTCAGCAACAAATGCGTCAATGTTGCTTAGTTCTTCTTTGCAATCTTCATAGCCGTTCTTGAGTATCTCAACAGCCTCGTTCAGATAAACGTTATTACCTGCGTGTTTTGCCGTGTTTAGATGCAGATGCTTAATCAAAGCTACTTGCTTCTCTTTACAACAATACTTAACTGCCTGATTAGCCCAAAACGGAAACTCTTCAAAGAACTCGTCTTCATATTTCTCAACTCTATCACTCATAAGAGCATAGATTAAACCTTGAGTTGGCTCTATCATCTTTGCAGCAAGATAGGCAGAGTAATAATTGTCAAAGAGACTAAAGATAAAAGTGCTGGCACCAACACCTCTTTGCACCGCCTCAACCATAATGTCTTCAATGCCTTCAATCTTGTGTTGTGAGAATGCTAAGACAGTTCTGTAATCTTTTTTGCTCTCAGTCAAACAACGAAGAATCTTTATTATTGTTGAATGCGAAAGATATTTAACAGCCCACTTTTGCATATAATCATCAAAAAAATAATCTGCAAAGGTTTCAAACAGAGATGCGTTACCCTGAATTTTATTTGCAAGCACTTTGTTCTGCTCATCGCTATAGCTTACAAAAGGGCTGTTATTAAAAAGCTTTTCAATTGTTAACTCTTCGTTGCCCTTGGCTTTTGTCTCATACTTAATTTCTTTCATAATTAATTTTTATATAGTGTTTATAATATGTTATCACATAACATACTACACGCCTTTATTATTTTGTCAATATATTTGGAAAATTTTTTAAACTTCAACGCCTAAAAGAGACACTACACTGTTGCTTATATGGTTTTTAAGTGTATCAAAAGCTTGTTTTTTCTCAAAAGTTTTTTCATCTATATAAATACTTCTATTAATCTCTAGCTGCATTGTCCAAATATTTTTTTTTGGCTCACAGTAATGAAATGTAATATAATTGCCAGAATAAGGTCTATTATACTCAACCCTATGACCAAACATTCCAAGCTCGTTGCCAAATTTTTCATAAATTTCTTTTGGAGCACTTTGCTCAAATAAAGTAGACACGCAAAAGTCAACCGCTTTTTCATCAATCATAATATTGCATATTTTAGATGGCATTGAGTGCATATCCAAAAGCAAACACTTGCCGTGTTTCTCAACTGTTTTGTCAACCAACTCTCTAAGCTTTGCATGATAAACATCATAAACATTCTCAATTCTTTCAAGAGCATTTTTATAAGAAAGTTTTTCTTTATAAATATTTCTTCTCTCAGAATCAATTCTATGAATAACGCCAAATCCATATCTAAGATATCTAGAGTTAACGGCCATCTCATCTTGCGGATAGTCAAAAAACATTTGCCTATCAAGCTCTAGCTTATCTCTATTTACATCAACATAAGTTCTTGGCACATTTAGTCTAATTGCACTAAACCCTTGTTTAACCAAAGGCTCTATAAGCTCATCAACATAAGGGTCTTCAGAAGACCTAAGCTCATCAATGCTTAATGCACTTTGTTCTAAAAACTCATCAGGAAACTCTCTTCCACTATGTGGAATGGATAATATTATGTGGTTTTTGATTTTGTCTTCATTAAAGACGTCTATAACATTTATATTTTTTATGCTTGTCATATATTTTTACTTAAACGAAGGAATTGCATAAATAACAACACGATTATTTTTTGCTCTATTGTTTGGAATAGGGTTTCCGTATGGATCTTTGTTTGGCAATTTTGGCGCGGTGTCATACATTCCAACCACTCTCAACCTGTCTCTAAGCACCCCTCTTGTTTCTAAAAATCTGGCAACACTAGCTGCTCTTGCAGAAGATAGCTCCCAATTAGACGGAAACAATGGGCTAGAAAAGTCTTCATCAGAAGTATGTCCGTTGACATTAAATATAAAGTTTTGATACCTCTCAGACATTAACGTCGCTGAAAGCCTCTTTAATATATCTTGAGCACTTGGTTTTAGCGTTGCATTGCCTTTTTCAAACAATAGCTCCCCGTCAATATCAATAAAAACACCTTGTGTGTCTGAGCCAAGAGATATATTATCCTCAACTCGAAGAGATTGCACATCATCAGTTAGCTCAACAATCATCATTTCAATCGGTCTTGGCACGTCTTTTTTGCCAATTGCCTTGTTCATGCCCGCTTGCACTTGCTCAAACAGAGCCATATCTACTTTTGACACTGCTGCAATCAAAACAAAAAAGCACATCAAAAGCGTAACCATGTCACTATATGTCGTGAGCCATTCCTCGTTTGGAGCTTCGTTTTCTTTTCTCTTCATTATTTTTCCTCATTTGCACTGTTAACACTTTGAGAACTTGTCATGTCTGTATCAATAGAGAATTGCTCAGATATCTCAACAAAAGAGTTCAGCCTGTCTTGAATATATCTTGGGCTTTTTCTTTCAGCCAAAAGAGTTAAGCCCTCAATTTGCAAATAATTCTTAAACAAAGATATGTCTTCTCTTGCTTCCATTTTTGTAGCAAGAGGCATAAATATTATTCTGGCCGCAAACACACCATAAAATGTTGTGATTAAGGCAATCGCCATAGCAGGCCCCATAGAAGATGGATCAGAACCCATGTTGCCAAGCATGATTACCAAGCCTATTAGCGTTCCAAGCATTCCAAACGCAGGAGCATCACTGCCCATTTTTTTAAGTGCGTCAGTACATTTTTTTGCTCTAATCTCTTTTGATTCAAGAGACTGAACTAATATCTGTTTAATTTCTTGCCCGCTATAACCGGTCACCACCAAGTCCACACCATATGCCAAAAAGCCATCTTCTGCTCTGGTCTTTGGAGTAATCTCATTTTCAAGTCCTTGCAGTCCGTTTTTTTGCACTATATAGCCCCATTTTACAAGTTTTTCAACTTGAGTTTTAAGAGATACTTTGGCATCTTTATGAGCAACAAAACCCTGAAAAAGCATTTTCAAAGACTTAAAAGCAGTCTTAAATTCATAAGATATAAACACGGCAGCAATTGTTCCGCCTAACACTATTAATAAACTAGGATAGCTAACAAAAATTGTAATCTTATCTGTAGAAGATATTATTGACCCAATTATCAAAACAACAGCTGCAATAAACCCTAATATAGTACCAAAAGACATTTCATTTTCCTTCTTTAGTTAATTATTAGCATACAATAATGCAAAAGTATTAATTTTTGATTTATTTTTTGATTATTTTTACATATGCAATTTGAGAATGTTCTTCACAATATGTTTGCCCCATTTTTGTTTTTTTGCCACAAAAATGAAAATTCTCGTCTTTTGGGTCGCCAATTGGCCATCTGCAAGAGTTAATGCCAAGCTCTGTTAAAGTATATCCACCGTCTTTTCTATTAGATGGCGGTATTTCAATACTTTCTTTAACTTTCATAAGTTGGATTTCTTCTTTTAAGTGCTCAATTTGTTTTGTTTTAATAGGCTCTAGTTTTTCTACCTTTTTAGGTTCGTCTTTTACAGATTTTTCTGCTTTTTTAGGTTCTTTTTGCAGAACTTCTTTTACTTTTTTTGCTTCTGCCTTTGTCTCTTTTGGCTTCTCTTGTGCTTTTTTTGCTGGCTGAGAGCCGTCTGCTCTTTTAATAGGAGAAGGTCTTCCAACAAGTTTCAATCTATGCACTTTGCCCACAACAGAGTTTTTTGTAACCCCAAGTCTTTTGCCAATTTCTCCTGTAGAAACGCCTTGATCCCAAAGTTTTTTGAGAGTTTCTATCATTTCATCTGTCCAAGCCATTTTCATCTCCTTAAGTCTTTTTTTACTAATATGCATATATTATAACCTCACTTATTTAAAAAGTATAGCTTTTTTTGCTATAAAAGACGATATTTTACAGGAGATATAATATGAAAACACCTACATTGCTTGCCGCAAGCGCACTTTTACTCTTAAGCTCAGCAGCTAATGCCCAAGTCAGCTTAAACATATATAACAACAACTTAGCACTAATAAAAGACATAAGAGATATAGACTTAAAAGAGGGTCGCCAAAAACTATATTTTGATGGCGTTTCAGCAAACCTAAATCCCCAAAGCTCATTTATTTTGGGTCATGAGATAAATGTTATAGAAAAAAACTATAACTATAAGTTAATAAACAAAGACAATATGCTAGACTACTATGTTGGCAAAGAAGTAAAAACCATTGCAACAAACCCTCAGAACGGTCAAGACATTATAAAAGATGCAACTGTTTTATCAAACAACTATGGCGTTGCAGTCTTAGAGTTTGATGAAGGCATAGAGGTTGACTATAAAGGCAGAATAATTTTTGAAGAACTGCCAATATCACTAAGCACCAAACCGCAACTAGAGGTGGTCTTAGATAGTAAGGCCAAAGGCAAAAAAGCTCTTGAACTTTTATATCTAACCTCTGGCCTTGAATGGAATGCTGACTATATTGCAGACATAAAATCAGATGACACTATAGACATAAACACATGGGTCACTTTAACAAATAACTCTGGTGTAGAATATAAAGACGCAAAAATAAGAGTAATTGCAGGAGACATAAATCAAACAAGCCCAATGCCAAGAAATGATGTGTTTGAGAGCGCTCAGATGATGTATAAATCAAAAGCTACTTTATCCGCATCAGGTGCAACAAACTCAGCCAAGCCAGTTGGTGACTATTATTTCTATGAGTTAGAAAACAAAACAACAATCAAAGACAAGCAATCAAAACAAGTTGCTTTGTTTGATAAAAAAGACGTAAAATATAAAAAAGAATATAAATTCAGCTCTCCCTTATACATAGCAAAAAGCTCAAAAGCTTCAGAGTTTGACAAAGTTAACCCAAGCGTTATTTTTAATATAAAAAATGATGAGGCAAGCAACTTAGGCATCTTGCTTCCATCTGGAACAATCAGGTTCTATGAAGATAGCAAAGACAACACAACATTCTTAGGGGAAGCACAAATATCGCAAACCGCAAAAGGAGAAACCGTTGAACTTTCTATAGGAACAACCTCAGACTTCTATGCAAAAGGAAAAATATCAAACGTTTCCCAAATCTCAAAAGAAATCTCAGACATTGAAATTCAAGTAGATTTTTATAACACAAAAGACACCGCCCAAGAGGTAATATTTGAGCAAAACATCTATGGCGATTGGAGAATTTTAGAAGAAAGCATTGCCTCAGAAAAGAAAAACTCTCAAACCGCAAAATGGCTGGTATCAATCCCAGCAAAAGCAAAAACAGAGTTAAAATATAAATTAAGGCTAGAAAATTGAGAATAGCTCTTTTTGTATTATTGCTTGTATCGTTCACAGCTCAGGCAAAGCCACTAGAATATAGCAAATTTTTTGCCATAGACTTAGAAGCGCCATTGCCTGAGTATGACGATTTATATAAAAGATATGTAGAGGCCAGCCCTGAATATGACCGAGGCTATCAGCAATATTTTTCTATCGGCAAAAAGTTTAACAAGATTTTTAAACAAACAATAGATGTTTATGGCTCTTCAGAACAAAGAATGAAAACCGCAAATGAAGATGCTTTAATAGAGATGCTAAATTCTGTGCCCAAAGAAACATGGCAATATATTGGGCCATATTTACACGCAACAGCAGGCATTAGTGAAAAAATATTAAATATGCCAGGCATAAAAGAAACCAAAAACAAGTTTCCAACAAGAATAGCGCCTCAATTGCAAGATATAAAAGACTTAGAGTTTTTGCCCCCTCACATGTATTATATTTTAATGCCAGAAATATGGCCACAGTTTTATGAAAACAAAGAATACGTTGCAACCCCACAAAAAAGATACTATCCCAAAACAGGATATGACCAAAAATATTATGACAAACTAAAAAGCCTTGTCCCCAGAAAAGACTTTGCCTTTCCCCAGACAGCAACAAAAAAATCACTAGCCGATATAAGAACAACAAACATTCAGGCCAATTCGCCTTTAACCTTAGGTGATGCAAAAGCGTTTTTAAAAACCCTTGCCCCAATAAACGACTTTGCCAAAAAAGGCTTGTCTGAAAATCTCTTAAAAATAAACTCAGCAGGAAGCCTCTTAGACATTTATGAGGCACAGCAAGGCACCGCCTTGCCGCTAAATGCCCTTAAAGGCGTTGTCAATCCATGCCAAAGAGAGGTGCAAAAAATAATCGTTGCAGGCCTTTATCAAGATTTTTTAGGCATAGTTGGTCAATATGGATTCTCGCCAGAGACTTGGGCAGTTACGTGCGACAAAACCTTAAAAGCATACCGGGTTGCAACAATGAGCATAAATGAGTTAAATGCCGTCACCAACTACAAAAACGGCATATACAATGACTATATCATAAAAAACCTAAACAAAAAAAATCAAGAAATTCAGCTCGCAACAATAGAAAGCATTATCCAAATGCATAAAGCCCCCTTAAAAGACGTTTTGGCAATAAAAAGAGATTTAAGCAGCATCAGAAAAGAGTTGATAAACTCAAAAAATATGATTTTGACATCCCCATTTGCACATTAAAAAAAAGCTGGATATTTAAAATATTTTTTATATACTATCATAATGAGAAATAAAGATAATATAAAAATACACACAAAAGAAGATTTTGCAAAAATGCACAAAGCAGGTCTTTTGGCAGCAAAAACTCTAGACTATATAACTCCGTTTGTAAAAGTTGGCGTCTCAACAGGTGAGTTAGACAAGTTAATGCACAGCTTTATAACAGAAAATGGCGCTATTCCGGCGTGCTTAAATTATAAAGGCTATAAGCACGTTTCTTGCATCTCAATCAACCATGTTATCTGCCACGGCATACCAGATTTTGAGCGCAAGTTAATAGACGGAGACATCTTGAATATAGACGTAACTGTTATTGTCGACGGCTGGTTTGGAGACACCTCAAGAATGTATTACGCAGGCAAACCAAAAATAAAAGCCAAAAAACTTTGCGACGTTACTTATGAATGCTTAATGAGAGGCATTGATGAAGTTAAAGAAGGCAAATACTTAGGCGACATCGGCTATGCAATACAAACAGAAGCACATAAACACGGATATTCTGTTGTAGATATGTTTTGCGGCCATGGCATTGGCAGAGTTTTTCATGATGACCCACAAGTTTTGCACTTTGGCCGTCGAGGCGAAGGCCCAAGGCTTGAAGAAGGCATGTTTTTTACAATTGAGCCAATGATTAATATAGGCAAAAAAGATGGCATAATCTTAAAAGACGGGTGGACATCTGTTACCAGAGACAAATCTTTATCTGCTCAATATGAGCACTCTTTGGCCGTAACCAAAGACGGGGCAGAAATTTTTACACTTTCTCCAAAGGGATTAAACAGAGCAGGTTATGACTACTAATCATCAGCACGGGCACAGACAAAGATTAAGAGACAGATTTTTAATAGACAACGGCAAGTCTATGCCAGACTATGAGATTTTAGAGTTGTTATTATCTATGGTCTTGCCCAGAAAAGACGTAAAGCCGTTAGCCAAAACATTAATTTGCAAATTTGAGACCCTAAACGGCGTAATAAATGCGCCAATAGAAGATTTGCTGCAACTAGAAGGCATCGGAAAAACCGTAGCAACTCACTTAAAAATAGTTGGTGTTGCCTCAATTAGGTCATCATGGCAAAAACTTTCAGACAATAAAGACGTTGTTCTTTCAAATTATAGCGCAGTTATAGACTTTTGCATTTCTTCAATGCGCCACAATAAGGTAGAAGTTTTTAAGGCTATGTTCTTGGACTCAAAAAACAAATTAATAACACAAGAAGACATTCAAACAGGCACAATAGATGCCGTATATGTTTATCCAAGAGAGATTGTAAATATAGTTCTCAAGCACAAAGCAAAAGCGGTCATTTTAGCTCATAACCACCCAAGCGGAGACCCAACTCCCTCAAAAGCAGATACAGACTTAACCAAAAAAATTATAGAGGCCTTAAAGTCAATAGACGTTGTTGTCTGGGACCATGTAATAGTAGCAGACACAGGGTATTATAGTTTTCAAGAATCTGGTTTATTGAGTTTAATCTCTACAACTTCAAATATATAAAAATCAATTTTGTTTGACTTATAATTAGGCAATATTTTTGCCTTTATCTTAAGCGCGTCAATAAATTCTTTTTTTGTTGGATATTTGGCCCACATATAAGGCATCATAACAGCTTGCCTATTTCCATCTCTTAAGACAACGCCATGCACACCCTCTTTGAATTTATTAAAAAAATCTTCCTCGCTTGTGTATTTTACTTGTTTAATCTCAGTAAGCAAAGCGACCACCATATTGTCTAAGTTTGCATTTTGTTTTTTTGCTTCATATATGTTGTTTGCAATATCTTGGGCGATCCCAATTTTTGCATTAAGGCTTCCTACCTCTACTCCGTTATAGTCATACACAAAAGAATTTCCTTTATCAAAAAGCGCGTGAGGATAGTTTTTTTTAGAAACCCTATAAGCTCTTTTCTTTTGTTTAACACTTCTTTCGATAATATCATTAAGCTCATTTTTATGTCTTTCTATAAAGTTTGATATATTAGCCAGATGATTATCTTTATTATAAACAACAAAAAAATTATCTAAGTTTTCAGAGTTTAGTTCAATTGCTTTGGGAATAAGGTTATTTGCTTTTGCAATCGCTGCAATTTGTTCTTGCTCAAAAACAGGGTTAAAGATAAGAAAAGTTTTTGGTCTGCCATATTTCTTATAAAGATATGGCAAATAGTTTTTGCTAGGAGATATAATCATATTTAAGTTATTTTTTTCATATAACAAAACAGCAATTTTTGGAGTTCTATAATTCTCTAACTCATCTGCGTTTTTCTTATAATTAACTA
Source organism: uncultured Azospirillaceae bacterium (assembly GCA_964370255.1). GTDB lineage: Bacteria > Pseudomonadota > Alphaproteobacteria > RF32 > CAG-239 > JAWXUC01. The sequence goes on along the minus strand of CAYJIO010000019.1, from coordinate 3,135 downwards.
AAAGCTCTTTGTTTGATATTATCTCTTTTTTAAATGTCTTATAATTTGCATAAAAAAACAGAGCAATAATTACAAAAATTATGACACTAATTAATTTATTTCTCTCAATTTTTTCTATTAGCTTTTTCATTTTTCTGTTGCATCTTAGCAAAGTGAGTGTATTATTTCAAGCACATATTTAAGGAAGTTAACAAATGAACAAAAGAACAATAATAAAAAACACTTTAATCATAATATTTTTTATGTTTGCAGGCTGGTATCTAAAAGGTCGCTTCACTCCCCCTTCTATGCCAATGGGGGGCGCTATGGGCCCTGCCTCTGTTTTGGTTGAAAAGGTTTCAAAAAAAGCAAGTCTTCCACAAAAAGAATACATTGGCATTGTAGAGCCAATTAAAAGTGTTGAGTTGCGTCCACAAATCTCTGGCTATGTAGAAAAAGTTTTGTTTAAGGAAGGGACTTTTGTTCAAGAAGGAGACTTGTTGTTCTTAATAGAACAACAGCGCCACATCGCAAACTTAGAGCTTATGCAAGCAGAATTAAACAAAGCAAAAGCAAATCTCTTAAAGGTTGAAAAAGATTACTCTCGCCAAGTTTCATTAAACAAGCAAAAATTTGCCTCAGATGCAACTCTTGACACTGCAACCGCTCAATTAGCAGAAGCAAAAGCAAACGTCCAACAGGCACAAGCAAACCTAGATTTGGCAAAAATAAACCTAGAATACACAGAAATAAAAGCTCCAATCTCTGGCGTTATAGGCAAGGCCTTTGTAACAAAAGGAAACTACATAAAATCAGGTGATGAGAGCTTGGCTCGCATCGTTCAGCAAAGCCCAATCAGAGTAGTTTTCTCAATCTCAGATAAAGACTATCTTAACGGTCTTGAGCAAGGGCTACAAAATAAAGCGATTAAGATAAAACTTGCCAATAATAAAAAACTAGATGAGCCTTCTTCAAGAGTCTTTTTTGACAATGAAATAGACAGAAGCACAGCAACATTAAGCGTTTTTGCAGAATATAACAATGAGCATAATTCACTAGTTGCAGGCAACTATGTTCAGGTCTTAATAGAAGATAGCAAACAAAGCTCAATAATTGCAATTCCAGTTTCAGCAGTCTCAGAAGACAAGCATGGCGCTTTTGTATATGTTGTAGACGCCAAAGGTGTTGCCTCTCAAAGACGCATTGCAACAGGCGCAGTCATTGGCGATACTCAAGAGGTTTTAACCGGATTGCAAGTAGGTGAGCTTGTTATTATTCAGGGCTTGCAAAAAGTAAAAGATGGTGCAACTGTCAAAGCAAATGAGGTAAAATAATGTTCTCAAAGTTTTTTATTGAAAGACCAAAGTTTGCAATGGTCGTATCCATTGTTTTAACACTAGCTGGCGCATTATCTGTTTTTTCATTGCCAATATCTTTATATCCACAAGTAACTCCGCCAGAGGTTAATATCTCTGCAACTTACACAGGTGCTTCGGCAAGTGTGGTTGCAAGCTCAATAGGTGTTCCTCTAGAAGAAGAGGTTAATGGCGTTGAGGGCATGATATATATGGGCTCAACTTCTGCAAACAATGGGTCATATTCTTTAAGTGTTACTTTTGATACCTCAGCAGACCCAGATATGGCGCAAGTAAAATTGCAAAACCGCTTGGCAATCGCAGAGCCAAAACTTCCAAGTGATGTTACTCGTCAAGGCATCAGGGTCAGACGTCGTTCTTCAGACATGTTGGGGTTTGTCGCGGTTGGCTCGCCAAAAGGCACTCACGATGAGTTGTTTTTGGTAGACTGGGTTCAAAACAACTTAAAAAACAACCTAATTAGGGTAGAGGGCGTTGGTGAAGTTTCTGTATATGCCGCCAAATTGTCTATGCGTGTTTGGTTAGACGCCAATAAGATTACGGCTCTTGGGCTTAGTGTTGATGACATTAAAAACGCCATAGAAGGCCAAAACATTCAAGCCTCTTTGGGTTCTGTTGGTGCAACACCAACAGACAACAACTCTTCTATTATGTATAACTTGCAAACTTTGGGTCGCTTAAATGACGTAAAAACGTTTGAAGACATAATTGTCAGAACCAATGAAGAAGGGGGGCTCGTTCGTTTAAAAGACATTGCAAAAATAGACGTTGGTGAAGAATCATACGCACAAGGCGCAGAGTTTGACGGTCAGCCAAACGTATCAATCGGCCTAAATTTATTATCTGGCGCCAACGCTCTAGACACCATGCAAGGCGTTAGAGAAACCATTGCCCGCATTCAAAAAACAGCTCCAGAAGATGTTGTTATAAGAATAGCCTATGACGCAACAAAATATATAGACTCATCAATTGATGAAGTTATCTTAACGTTGCTATTAACCTTTGCTTTAGTGGTATTGGTTTGTTATATTTTCTTGCAAGACTGGCGAGCAACTCTCATTCCTGTTATGACGATTCCCGTATCTTTATTTGCAACTTTTGCAGTGTTTTCTGTGCTTGGTTATAGTATTAATATCTTGACCTTATTTGGCTTGGTCTTAGCCATTGGTCTTGTGGTTGATGACGCAATTGTTGTGGTAGAGCGTGTGCTTGCCATAATGGAAGAAGAAAAAGGCATAAGCCCAAAACAAGCAACCATTAAGGCAATGGAAGAAGTGTCTGGGGCGGTTATTGCAACCACTTTGGTTTTGTTGGCAATTTTTGTGCCTGTTGGCTTTTTAGGTGGCATACCCGGAAAAATTTATCAGCAGTTTGCGGTGGCAATTTCAACAGCTGTTGTCTTTTCATCTATTAACGCACTAACATTGTCTCCTGCACTTTGTGCTACACTCTTAAAACCAATAAAAGAAACCAATCACGGATTTCTACATTGGTTTAATATAAAATTAAATTTTGCTCGTAACAAATACACTGCAATTGTTGGCGCCATTGCCAGAAAAACCAGTGTTGTTGCGTTGTTCTTAGGACTTATTGTAGCCCTTTGCTTTGGGGTATTGAAAATATCATCATCAAGCTTTTTGCCAGCAGAAGACCAAGGAGTTATTTTCTCTGCGATTCAGTTGCCAGAAGGAGCAACCAAAGAAAGAACAGAAGAACTATTAGAAAAACTATATAAAGTGTTTAGCAAAGAAGAAGGTGTTTCAAACGTCTTAAACATTGC
>CAYJIO010000018.1:8348-12713 GCA_964370255.1 uncultured Azospirillaceae bacterium | reverse complement strand
AAAACTTTAGAAAATGTATTAGATAAAGTGGTTTGAAAAGCTAAAAAAATTTTAGTGTAGAACAACTACATGAATTTTTTTAGACTTGAACAAATTGCTTTAGATGATGCATTATATAAAGTTTTTAAAAACTTCAAGATTTGGAATTTATAGCGGTAAAATAAAGAAAAATGCAAAGGAGTTTACAAACAAGTAAATGACCGCGCATTTTATCTGCAATTTTGCCGCTAGAAAACCAAATACTGAAGTTTTTAGAAGGAGAGGTTATTCCAACCCTTAACCTTTTCTATCTCTTTTACTTCTTCAACCTTTTTTTCATCTTCTGCAAAGGTTCTGCCTATTGGTGCTGTTTGTTTATAAAAAGCTGGAGACACAAAGTCGATTCGTTTTTTTTCAAAGGCTGCCATTAATGATTTTATAAACCCTTGAAGAGGGCTTGCATTAAAAGCTTTTAACTTATTTGCATAAAAAATTGCATAAGAGTAGCAAGGAGAGGATATTAAAACATCTGTATAATCAACCCCTCTTACAAATCTTATTATTGCCTTTGGCTCAATTGTGCAATCTGCTACTTCATTAAACAATATATTTTTAGAAGTCATCAAGAACTCTTTAACAATTCTTTTTTGCAAATTCTCATTTATAATTCCGCAAAAACCAGTTATGGCAAAACCATCAAGAGTATATCCTTTATAGTTTGGCGGTCTTTTTTCAATCGTATAACAAAAAGCTTGCTCGGCTTTTATAATGTTATCAATCGCAACATCTCCCATAAAAGAAGATATCTCTGGCAAAACAACCTCTTCTTTTACCTGTTTTCTCCACGCCTGAGCACTAGAAAAAGATTGAACACCTTCTTTGTTTTCATCAACAACTTTTGTTCCCAAAACATTTCCCCCGCCTTTTGCCTGAGAGGACAACTGAGCGCTTGCCACACAAGGCAGCGCCAAAAACAAAGCAATCAAAAAACTTTTCATACATATCTCCTTTTTATAAAGGTTATCTTTTTTATCTCCAAAGTCAAGCTATATAATCTTTTTCTGAACAGCCTTAAAGCTTGGATTATCAGCTCCCTCAAGCCACTCAAAAGCAACCATCTCAACAGAAACAATCTCTATTGCATTTTGGCTCATTCTCTGAAAAGCAAGAGACGTGTCATACAAATCTCTTGACCCACAAGCATCTGCCACAACAAAAACCTCATATCCGTGTTTTTTTAAGTCCATTGCAGTTTGCAGCACACATATATGAGTTTCAATTCCAGATATAACGACTTGTTTTTTCTTTGTTTTTTTAATCTCTTTTAATATAGCTTCATTTTTTGCGCAAGAAAAACAATTTTTTTCAAAATATTTCCCTTTATAAACTTCTCTTACATCAAAAATTGTCTCTCCCAACCCTTTTGTATATTGTTCGGCTACAATACTTAAGACTCCCAACTCATTAGCAATTTCTACTAACTTTTTTGCCCCATTTATAACTTCTCTTGAGTTTTCTATAATTGGGCTAAGGCGTTCTTGCACATCTACAATCAATAAAATGCTGTTATCTTTGTTAATTAACACTTGCTTTCTCCATATATTTGTTGTATCTAAATTATAAATTAAACAATTAAGGTAAAAAAACAATGAATTTTTTAGAATTAGGCTTAAGCAAAGAAACCGTAAACGCAATTAATGAGTTTGGCATAACAGAGCCAACTGCGGTTCAATCAGACGTTATCCCTGCAGTCTTAAACGGTGATGACGTTTTTGCAATAGCTCCTCGTGGTTGTGGAAAAACAGCATCTTATGTCCTACCATTAGTAGATATTACAATCAGCAAAAAAGAAAGCCAAAACATATTAATCATCACCCCAAACCGTCAACAATCTATTTTAATCTCTGATAGATTCTCTGTTTTTTCAAAATACCACACAATTGAAGATAGCGACAATGAAGCAACCGTTATAATAGCAACGCCAGAGCTTTTAATGGACATGGTAGAAAAAGACGGCCTAGACCTTAGTGAAATTAACATTTTGGTAGTAGATGATATTAACTTTATAAAAGTAAACAAAAAACTTGGTGTCTTAAAAAAAGTTTTAGAGCTATTGCCAGAAAAAAAACAAAACATAATATTTACAAACAGAAAGTCAAAAGACACAGACCAAATTTTGCAAAAAATATTAAAGTCTCCTACAGAGATAAAAATTGCAAAGACCTATGAGCAAGAGGCAGTTAACATTGCCCCAGAACAACAAGAGCTACCACAAGAACAAAACGCCACAACAAAACAAGAGCTCAAAAAAAGCCAACAAACGTTTCATGCAGACCAAAAAGCATATGAGCTTGCTGGCAAAAACAACACCTTTAAGGGCAGAGCTCCAAACTTTTTGTTCAACAACGGTATTTTAGCTTCAGAAAATTAAACATTTTTTAATTTTGTTGTTTTAATATCTCTCCTTATGAAGATGATAAAACCAATAGTAAACCTTTCAAAAATAATCGATGACTATGAAGTTATAGTCATGGGTCTTTATGGCACACTTTTTGACGGACAAACATTTCAAGAAGAAACAAAGCAAGCCATAAAAAGTCTATCAGATGCTGGCAAAAAAATCATCATCTTATCAAACACTTCAAAAAGAGTTGCCGAGGTCGTAAATCTGTTGAAACAAAACGACATAAACCTCAAAGACATATATTCAATAATCACCGCAGGCGAAGTATTGCATTATCAACTAAAATCTCAAAAAGGATTATATGGCTCTGTAGGCACCAAATATTATTGCATAGGCAAACCAGACAATGTTTTCGCAGGGCTTGGTTTTGAAAAAACAAACGACATATCAAAAGCAGACTTTATATACTCAAGTCAACAATTTGAGTTTGCAGCAAACGTAGACCAATACAAACCTGATATGAGCTTTGCAATTTCACTAAACATTCCCTTAGTATGCGCAGGCAATAACACCGCCAACTTCAAAGGCGGCGTTATAGAAATTGACAGTGGTGCGTTTGCAGAACAATACGCAACCCTAGGTGGCAAGATATTAACCACAGGCAAGCCAGATTTGTTGATGCTAAAATATGCACTTGATGATAGCGCAATAGAAAATACAAAAGTTTTATTTATCGGAAGCAACATTCAAACAGACATAAAAATGGCAAATTTATATGGCATTTCAAGCGTTTTGATTTCAAAAGGCATTCACAAACACTTTTTAGGAGAAGGCTATATTCCAGATGTTGCAAAAACCAGAGAACTTGCCACCTCTTTTAACTCTTTTCCAGATTATGTAATCTCAAACGTCCGATATTAATTTTGCAAATTTACGTAAATATTTCATAAGCACCCTTAATCACTTGCGTGCAAGAACACATTCTGCAAACATATCACAAATATTCTGCGAATATTCCACAAGTATTTCGCAAGCATATCACAAATATTCCTCAAGCACTACAAAACGCTTCACAAGCATATTCAACTACTTGCAAAAGAAAATACCTGTGTAGCGCTACACCAGTATTTTTAAACACAATGCAATAAAATCAGCCAGCAATAAAAACAAGTATAATACCATAAAGCCGACCGACGATAAAAAATTTGACTTATCTCTATTTTTATGATACTATTCTTTCATAAACCCTAAACATTACAAATTATGAGACAATTATTTCTAGCCATGATTATTGCTCTAGGAGCAACACTTGGCAACTCGGCAAAAGCTCAGGAATGGAGCGTGGAACTACCTCAAGGCGTTTACGCAACTGGGGAACAGTGGCACTATGATGGATACTCCATCATTGAGACGAATAGAGATTATCTCTACGTCAACAATGGAGGTTATCATCATTGGATAACAATACCTCCAAAAGGAGTAATAAGCTACAACCTACTATCAACCACCAGAATATATAGCACAAGGCCATATATTCTTAACGGCTACGGCTATTGGTATGTCCGTTGTAGTGCTGGTGAATATTTGGTAGACGCTAATGGATATTGGCACCGCCAAAACTCCTACTATACTTATTACTCAAATTATAGGTATAGCTTAAGAGGACTAAGAAGCTTAAACTTCTTAAGGTGGCACCTGTATCATCACAGGCACCACTACCGCGGCCACTACTACCGCGGACACCATTACTGCACGCCAAGACAGCATCACGCGCCAAAGCACCACGCAACACCACGGAACGACTACAAAAGAAGCACTCCGTCTTATGGACGAAGCAATTCTACAACAAGAAGTAGTTCAGTTACAAGAAGCGCTCCGTCTACTGGGCGTAGCAGCTCTGTAACTAGGTCTAGTAGCTCAGTTACAAGGTCTAGCGGCTCAAGAGGCAGCTCCGTAACGAGAAACAGCACTATTACAAGGAG
>CAYJIO010000018.1:5168-8248 GCA_964370255.1 uncultured Azospirillaceae bacterium | reverse complement strand
AGATGACAAATCAAAAATAGCTCAAGATTTTTCTTGAGCTATTTTTTTATCAACAGCCCCTTTATTATTGTTGCCAAGAATCCTGATTTATTTTAGCCTATAAATGAGGAACTATTTTAATGAAAAAACACACCATTAAGGCTTTTGTTACAAGTTTTTGTGTTTCATTGTTTGCAATGCACGTTGCAAGCAACGCTTTTTCATACAAAAAACCTCAAAAAGACATTAAAGTAATTCCCTCAAAAAATATTGCTCTTTTCTTTAACTCAGCACCTCAGGCAAACGCAAACCCTGTCAAAAAAATCAAAAAAATAGCTCTCTCAATTGCGCCGACGCCGGCTCCTAAGGCTGAAATAAAAGAAGAAATTATGCCACTTATAAGTGTTGCAAAGCTAGAAGAAGCAAAAGACATTCCTCTTCAATATACAAACAACACCCCAAAAATAGAAGACATCGCAAAAGATATTCCACTTATGAGTGAGGAAACTCCTTTGCAAAAAATAAAAAAAGACACCCCTCTCAAAAAAGAGCTTGTTTACGCCCCCAAAAAAGTTGCAACGCCGCCAATCGAAGAGGCTGCTCAAATTCAAGTATCCGAAAAAAAACAAGAGCCAGAGCCCTTAATCCCTCTGACAAAAAGTAAAGAGCTCATCTTTAACGGAAATGCAACTCTAAAAGAAACCCCAGAGCTGTCAAACAAAGTTGCGCAAAATTCTCAAACAACTTTCGCAACCGCAGAAAAGAGCTTAAAAACAACAGTTGAAGATGTCGTTGTTTTAGAAAAAACAACCCCTTGGATAGAGATGAAAAACGTAAAAAAAGACGAGCTAGCTGACGCTCAAAAAGCCTCTCAAGAACAACAGCTTCCTCAGGCCCAAAGCCCTTGGGCTGTTGCAAAAAGCGTTGTAAAGCCAACAAACAAATTGCAACCCACACAAAAAGAAGAGCCAAAGGAAGAAGATAAAAAGCCTCTGCAAAACATATTAATTCCTCTTCCAGATGACTTCAAAGATAGCGCAAAAAAGCCACCTCTTATAACTCAAAACCCTATTATAAGAAGCCTCGATGCGCCAGAAGATATCAAGGAAAATAGCTCTCCTATAAAAGAAGACGAAAAAGATGCAGATATTCCAAAAGAGCAAAAAAAAGAGGGGCGACTTCTTAAAAATATTGCATCTTTATTCTCAAAAGAAAAAGACGACACAGAAGAAACCGCTGAAGAAAAACAAGAGTTGCCAAAGGCCATTGCAAAGCTTGCAGAAAAAAAAGAAATTCTTCCATCAGAAATAAGGTTGGTTTTTGCGCCAAACAGAGTTGAAATATCAGGCCAGACCCTTACTTGGCTAAGTGCTTTTGCCCAAAAGTCAAAAGAAGAAGATGTCGCCTTAGAGATAAGAGCATCAGGCACCGCCTCCCCTGATCTCCAACAAAAAAGGTTAAATCTTATATATAATATCTTGGCCTCAAAAAGAGTAGAACCTCAAAAGGTAGAAACCTACTTTACAAACAGAGATCAAAACTCATTTATTATAAGAATAAAAAAAATAAACAAAGAAAGAATAAGTAGTAGCTCTCAAAAAAATATTATCAACAGCGCCAAGCTATGGTATTGATTATTAATTATTAGCTTATAGAATAAAAAAAAGAATTTAAGGAATTAAAAGATGACAACAAGAAAAAAAACATATTTATGCTTTATCTCTGCACTATTGATGCTTGGCTGCAAATCAATAATGCCAGGGGCAAACACGCAAACCGCGTGTATTGAAGATGGTTCTTGCCCAATAAAAGACATAAAACCTTCAACAGATGATAGTAGCTATGTAAGCTATGCAGATGTTGCGGCTGACTACAAAGCCTATGGAGAAAGAACCCCTCTTGACCACAGAGTTGGTACATCTGGCGCTGCAAGCAACTTGTCATCATCAATTCCTCCTGTAATAGAAGATGAGCTTGCTCTTTATGAAGATGATATTAACGGCTTTACTGGAGCAAGAGCTCAAGACGATTTTCAAGAAGAAGATGTTGAAAGCACAAGCTTAGAAGACCCTGTTGAAGACTGGCTTGCAGAAGAGGGTATGACCTTAAAAGATTTATTATCTCAGTGGGCAGAAAAATCTGGCTGGCGCCTTGTATGGAAAACCAACAGAAATTATACACTAACCGCTGGCGCAATGTTTAGAGCCAGATTTGCAGACGCTGCATCTGCATTAGTAAGAGCCTTTGCAAGAGCAAGGCCTGCTCCAATTGCAACTTTTTATAAAGGCAATAGAGTATTAGTAATAGAAACAATGGAGGACGAGAATGCTTATGAATAAAAAAAATATCTTTATAGCGCTTGCTTTTTTACTTGTTGCGTCTTGTTCTTTGTCATCAAGCTTAGACGCAACAGTAGAGCGCGAAGTAAAAGGGGCTGAGCAGTTAAGGCAAAAAGCAAGGAGTCCATCCAAACAAGCAACCGAAGACACCGTCAGAGTAAAAAATGACATCTGGCTAGGAGATACTTCAAAGGTTGAGTATGAGGGAGAGCCTCTTCCATCATACCTTCAAGAACCTGAAGCCGTTACATTAATATCAAGTCGTCCTGTTACATTGTTTGAAGTTGGTGATATGATAAATAAAGTAACCTCTCTTTCTGTAAGATATTCAGCAGAGCTAGAAGAAACAATCCTTAAAGATGGCGCTGAAAACAAACCAGCTGTTGAAACCATTGGCGCTGACTGGACAGAGCCAAACAAAATGATATTGTCATACAAAGGGCCTCTAAACGGTCTTTTAGATGAGGTGTGTTCAAGATTTGGCTTGTGGTGGAAGTATGACAACGGCACAGTTTATTTCTATAAACAAATCACCAAAACATTTGTCGTATATTCTCTTCCATCAAAAACTAGCATATCTGCAAACGTCGGAGGCTCAACAAGTGGTGAAGGTGGTGGCTCATCAATTTCTTTAACAAACAGTGCAGAAATTGAGCTGTGGAGCAACATTGAAAAATCAATTACTTCAATGATAGACAAGAGCGCAAGTGTTGTTACAGATCCATCAAACGGAACTGTTACCGTCACAGCAAGGCCAATTGA
>CAYJIO010000018.1:0-5068 GCA_964370255.1 uncultured Azospirillaceae bacterium | reverse complement strand
GATGACTCAGACGATAGAGACATCTCAACAGAAACAGAAGAAGTTGAGACAGGTTTCACTCTAGACGTTTTACCAAGAATTTTAGAACACAACAGAATGTTGTTGATGTTTAACTTAACCATTTCTGAGCTATTAGACCTTGAAAGAGTTGATTTAAACGGAAAAGATGCTAGCGACGGATATATTCAAAATCCAAAAGTAGCCTCGAGAGCTTTCTCTCAAGAAGTAGCACTGCGCTCAGGAGAAACTTTGGTCTTAACAGGGTTTGAAAAAACCAATAACAGTGTTGACAAATCAGGCGTTGGTTCAGCAGAAAACTCTTTGTTTGGCGGCTCAGTTACCGCAGAAAAAGAAAGAGACATCGTAGTAATAATGCTAACTCCGGTTGTTTTAGATTCTCCACTATCACCAGAATCAAGAATGAACTTAAGATAAAAGGACGCATAAAGTGGCTTTAGAAGACGCAAATTTCATAGAAGAAGAAAACTACAAAGAAGAAGTAAACAAAACTTGGTACACAAGCTTTAATGTAGACGGACTTGACTATGCAACAAACCTGTTTTGGCAACCACTCCAAAACGTCGAAGACCCAATCATCGACGTTGAACAAGCTGCCGAAAACATTCTTGAAGGAGCCGATTTATATTGCATAAAATCTGGCAAAGCTCCTCAGTTTGGTATTTGTGACTCAAAAGAAGGCTACAACAAAAATCAAAACGTTGCAGCAATCTCGGCCTCGTCCGCTTTTTCAAACATTTCATCTTTTGTTGCCGTATTCAAGGTTAACAACGGCTGGTGGTATATCTGTCTTAGAAATGACATCATCCTATCAGACGGTGATATGCTCTTTGCAAATGAAGATGACGCAAAAGCTCAATTTGAATCGATGTTAGCGGTTCCTGACTGGGGCAGAAAAATTGCCCCTCAAGAATGGAATATAGAAGGCACAGAAGAGTTTTTAATTGAAGACATCATTGCCAAAGTTGCCCCAGTAAAATTAAAAAAAATCAAAGGCCTTGGCAAAAAGCTAATCATAATCTTAGGCATCTCTGCTTTTTTAGGGTTATGGATTCTAGTTTCATTGATAGATGCAATTTTCTTAACACCGCCCAAAAAGCCTGTCATAACAGTGCCACCAAAACAAATAAAACCCATCGCGCCCAAAGAAATTATAGAAATAGCCCCATGGGAAAATTTAATAAATGCAAAAACCGTTATGGACAATTGCTTAACCGCAAGCATGGACTTATATGAGATAATGCCCCCAGGATGGAAAATAGGCTTAATAAACTGCACAACAGCACAAACCTCAACATCTTGGAAAAAAGTGGTCGGAAAAGTTTCTTGGATGAAAAAAGCATTTGAAGATAACAAAGATGTTCTTAGCTCATATTCATTTTCAGACAACGGTCAAGACGCATCTGCTGTAATATCTCATCCTGCAATAAAAAAGCAAAAGAATCAGCCCACATTAAAGGCAGACGAGCTTGCTTTTGAGCTAAATGATTTATTTCAATCTCTTGGCATGAAAATAAATTTAAGTCGACAATCAGTTTTATCAGAAACAAAAAAAGCATATAATTTAATTGCATTTAATTTTGTTTCTACACAAAATCCTGCATTTTGGGTGAAAATATTAACAAAATTTTCAGGATTATATATTAATAATATACAATACAACCCAGATGCAAGAAGCTGGAAATATGAGGGAGCTATATATGTTTTATAAAATCAAACCAATTCTTTTAATCGCCTTTATAATGAGCACGTTATCAAGCATTGCTCATTCAAATGAATTTGATTTGCTATCTGATGATATGCTAGAGCCTCCTGTTTCTCAAGCAAAACCAGAAATTGCTGCAGAAAAAACTTCTTTAACGCAAGGGCAAAACTTAACCATTAGTGACGAACTTGGCATAAATGAAGCTATAACTCCTATAAAAGAAAACATCTTAGAAGATGCAATAATTGATAATAAAGAAGCAATAATTGAAACATCTGAGGTTCAAGAGCCGATTCCATCAGTGCTTCAAGAAAGCAAAGAAGAAGACACCAAGCAACAAGAAGAGCCTCTAGAAACAGAAGCTCTGCAAGAAAAAGCCCCTCTTCTTCCAAAAGAAAAATTAACAAAAGAAGAAGAAAATGCCTTATTAAAAGAGTATGAAGAAACAATAGATGATGAAATTTTTAGCAAAATGTCAGAGCTTGAAAAAGAGTCAGCTCTTTTAACTCTTCAACTAAAAAAAGAAAAAATCCAAAACGATATAGAAGCTGTAAAAAAGCAAAGACAAGCAGCGCATGACCAAGAGATTGAAAGAAAGCAAGCAATAGAAGAAAAGAAAAGAGCAAAAATCCAAGAAGAGCAAAAACAAATGCTTGTTGAGCAACAAAAACTAAAAGACAAAGAAATAGAGTTTGAAAAACTTCGTCAAGAAAAGCTTGTTGGTCAATACAAAGAAGAAATGCTATCTCAAAAACAAAAATGGATATTAAGCAATCAAGGCTTATACAAAAATATTGAAGAAATATTATCTGCGCAAATAAAAAGCTTTAACGGAATTAAAACAAAGCTAACCGAAATAAAAAGCTTAAACGACAGTGCAACAAAAAAAGCTATAAAAGCAAAAGAAGACAAACAAAAAGAAATGATTGCTCTAAAGGCGCAAATAGAAACCCTTAAGTCTCAAATAAAATCAATGGAAAACCAAAATCCGTTCGCACCAGTCGGAACAATAGATCCTGACGCAGACCTTGCTCTAGACAGCATCTATGTAATAATGGAAATAAGAGGCAAAGAAAACAAGCTAATAGCAAGGCTCTTAAACAGAGACTCACAATCATTCTTGGCTCAAGTTGGAACAGTTCTTCAAACAGGGCATGTTGTAGAAGAGATAACTGACACCTACCTAAAAGCAAACAAAAACAATAAAAGCGAGTTCATCTACTTCACCTCTGGTGGCAGCATTATGAGAAAAGAGCCAATAAAAAAAGAAACTGAAGCCGCAAAAGAAAAAGCCGCTGCAAAAGTAGAAGAGAAAAAAGAAGAACCAAAAAAGCCTAGAAAATTTAACGTTTATGGTGGTTAAAAACATAAAAAATGACAGAAGAAAATATAAACATTCAAAAAGAACCACAAGAGCAAAAAGTGCCTGATGTTGCTGTAAGAAAGATATCAAAGGTTCAAGACTATTTTGATAATAATAACACATTATTAACAGTCTCAAGCGGTTCTCTTCCAATAAATGAAGATACAAGAAGATTGTTGGCATTATTTTCTGACGGAACATTTCTAGTTTCAGAAAACCACAAGTTTGACGGAAGAGTAATGAGCTTTCAAGTTACAGCCGTCAAGAAAAAACTTACAATAAACAAACCAACATTTGTTTCTCAAAATGAGTTAAGTGCTTTATATACATATGCAGAAAGGGCAAACATCACAGATGTTGACCAAGAACAACTGCAAATGCAAAAAGACTTCATAAACATCATTCAAAGAGCTGCAAATAATAAAATATCAGATATTCACGTTGTTATAACAAACTCAGCAAACATCATATTCAGAAGAGACGGCATGATGCATACAGAAATGGAATATTCCAAAGACTGGGGAGAAAGTTTTGTTAGGGCAGCGTTTGCTTCAGCAGATATCTCAGATGCCAACTACGCACAAAAAGAATATCAAGCAGCACAAAAAGACGGAGCCACACCACTAAAAGGCTCCAAAGGCCGTTTAATGCTTCCACACAATGTGTTAGCGATTCGTCTACAATTTAACCCAATTGCTTTTGGCTCCAGATATTTAGTAATGCGTCTATTATACGCAGACGAAAACCCCAACGGCTCAGGAGACCTAACTTCTCTAGGCTACGGAGAATATGAAGAAAACTTATTATATAGATTAAGAGCGGTCCCTGTTGGGCTCTCAGTAGTTGCAGGCCCAACCGGAAGCGGAAAGTCAACAACCCTACAAAGAAATATGATAAAACTTCTGCAAGACAAAAACTATGAAATAAATCTCCTAACAGTAGAAGACCCACCTGAGTATCCAATCCCAGGGGCAAGACAAATGCCTGTTACAAACGTTTCATCAGAAGCAGACAGAGACGAGGAATTTACAAAAGCTCTATCAGCAGCCCTTCGTTCAGACCCAGACGTTATTATGGTAGGTGAGATAAGAGCACTAGCAGCAGCACAACTAACATTTAAAGGCGCACTTTCAGGGCACGGAATGTGGACAACTCTCCACGCAAACTCAGCACCCGCAATCATTACAAGGTTTAGGGATATGGGAGTTGAAGACTACAAACTTGCAGACCCAGAATTAATAAAGGGCTTAATATCACAAAGACTATTTAGAAAAATATGCCCACATTGCAGAATCCCCGTGACAGAAAAAATAAACGAGCTTTCCGTTCAAAGACTTAAAACTGCTTTAGGTGACTTTGGCATAGAAAACTCTTTCTTAAAAGGAGCTGGCTGCAAATTCTGTGATGGCAAAGGTGTCGTTGGCAGAACAAGTGTTTGCGAAATAATTTTGCCAGATGCAACATTCCTAGATCTTATGATAAAAGGAGAAACCAGAAGAGCAATAGACTACTGGTCAGGAGACCTAAACGGCAGAACCCTTAAAGACGCCGCAATAGAAAGAATGCTAAAAGGAATGATCGACTTAGATGAAGTAGAACGCTGGTGCGGACTTCTAGATCAAAGACCTGTTTATTAAAGAAAGGAATTGATTTATGCTAAACAAAAAAAATCATTCAACATCGCTACAAAAAGCAATAAAATCGCTTAACAAAGCAGAAGAGCTTTATGCAAGAGCAATCTGCGTCTTTGCAAGTAAAACAAGGCTTAAAATATACAGAAAAATCGCATCATTAATGAGAAACAGATTCTCTTTAATGAACGCTCTTGAAATGCTTCATGACGGTGTCTCAAACGGTGGAAGAAACCCCAATGAACCAATGGCAATTGCAATTGCACACTGGTCAAGAGCACTCCAATCAGGTATGACGTTCTCAGACGCACTAAAAGGCTGGGCTCCAGACAGAGAAAGACTAATGCTCTC
>CAYJIO010000017.1:0-12783 GCA_964370255.1 uncultured Azospirillaceae bacterium | reverse complement strand
TTTATTGTGTGTTCAAAAAAATATGCCTTCGGATGATCACAAACTGGACAAATCTCTGGAGCTTCTGTTCCTTCATGATGATGCCCACAATTTCCGCATTCCCAGATTACTTTTTCTGTTCTTTCAAAGACTGTGTTGTTTGTTACTTTTTCCAATAATGCTCTGTATCTTTCTTCATGAGATTTTTCTATTTTTGCAACCGCTTCAAATAGATATGCAATTTTTCCAAAGCCTTCTTCTTTGGCATCAATTGCCATTTTTGCATACATATCTGTCCACTCATAATTTTCGCCTTCTGCAGCATCTTTAAGATTAGTCATTGTGTCTGCGATTTCGCCATCGTGCAAAAGCTTAAACCACAATTTTGCGTGTTCTTTTTCATTATTTGCAGTTGCTTCAAAAATCTCTGCAATTTGCACATAACCTTCTTTTTTTGCTTTTGAAGCATAATAAGTATACTTATTTCTTGCTTGTGACTCGCCAGCAAATGCTGTCATTAAATTTTTTTCTGTTTTTGATCCTTTAAGATTCATTGTTTTTCTCCTTATTAATGCTTACAACTATGGCAAATGCCTTTTAAGTTAACTTCATACTCAAGCAACTCAAATCCTTGCTCCATAAGCTTATCTTTATTAACATCTTTTATAATCTCACCTTCAACATCATATATTTGATTACAAATTTTGCAAACAAAATGATGATGCATGTGAATATTGTGATCAAAGTGCATTGAGCCGTCTATGCCTTCAATTTTTTTAATAACACCCTCATCTGATAATTGCTTTAAATTTCTATACACAGTTGCCAAAGAAATTGCAGGCATTTGTTTCTTTACAACATCATATATAAAATCTGCTGTTGGGTGCACCGCATTGTGCTTCAATGTCTCTAAAACCAAATCTCTTTGTTTTGAATTTCTCATTTTTCCTCTTGACTTAAGTGATAATGATTACTACTATCACAATAAAATATGTTGTCAATATTTTTAAATGTTATATTATACAAAATCAATTAAGGAGGTTATTTATGAGCATACAAGAAATTAAAAAAGGAATTTATTCAGTTGGCGTAAAAGATTATGGGTTAAAAGAGTTTCATGGTTATAGCACCCCAAAAGGCGCAACATATAATTCTTTTTTAATTATTGATGACAAAATCACCCTCATAGACGGCGTAAAAAAACCATTTACAGAAGAGCACATCAAAAACATATCAGCAATAATTGATATTGCAAAAATTGATTACATAATCGTAAACCACGTAGAGATGGACCATTCAGGCAGCTTGCCAGAGATTATAAAGCTTGCACCAAAGGCAAAAATAATAACAAACGCTGCAGCAAAAATGGCATTAGAAAACTATTATGACACAACAGGTTTTGAATACGAGATTATAAAAACCAAAGACTCTTTTAAGGCAGGAAACAAAACATTTTCTTTTTTATGCACTCCACTTTTGCATTGGCCAGATTCTATGATGACATACCTTAATGAAGACAAAATCTTGTTTTCAAATGATGGGTTTGGCCAGCACTTATGCACAGAACATACCTTTGCCAAAGACGCAGATTATAAAGAAGTTATCTCAGAGGCAAAAAGATATTACGCAAACATTTTATACTTATATGCAAACCAAGCAAAAACTGCCATAAAAAACGCAGGTGACTTGGGTCTAGATATCGAGATGATTGCAACCGCGCACGGACTAATATGGAACGGCAAAGAGGAAGTAGAAACAATCTTAAGCCTATATAACAAATGGGCAAACGGAGAAGATGATGGCAGCGCATTAGTTATATTTGACACCATGTGGGGCTCAACAAAAATTTTGGCAGAAACCGTTGTTAAAACTTTTGCAGAAAACAACATAAAAGTAGAAACTTGCGATTTATCTGAAATGCACATCTCCGATATTATACCAAAATTTTTAGATGCAAAATACATCTGCATAGGCAACCCAACCTTAAACAACCAGCTATTCCCAAGAGTTGCACAATTTCTAACATATATGAAGGGCTTAAAACCGCTTAACAAAAAAGCCCTTGCCTTTGGCTCATATGGCTGGAAGTCAGGCGTTGTCAACCAAATACAAGCTGTTTTTGAAGAGCTTGGCTGGCAAAGTGTGTCCCCTTTTGAAGAGCAGTGCGCACCCAAGCCTCAAGACCTTCAAACAATCAAACAAAGGGTTGAAGAACTTATAAAATAAGTAGACATATAAAATAATATTTTTTATAATCATGCTATGAACATACATGAGTATCAGGCAAAAAAACTTTTAAAAGCTTATGGAATAAACATTCCAAAGGGCGCAATCGCATATACACCTCTTGAGGCAAAAAGGGTTTCTTCAAGCGTTTCTTCAAAAGGGCCATGGATGCTGAAATCTCAAGTCCACTCAGGAAGCAGAAACCAAGGACACTTCATAGAAAAAAGATCTGGCAAAAAATCTGGCATCAGAAAAATATCATCAAAAAAAGATATTATAAAAAACGCAGCACAAATGCTTGGTGCCACATTAGTAACCCCCCAAACCACAAAAGAAGGCAAGTTTGTTTCAAGAGTATATATAGAAAAATTTACAAAAGTAAAAAAAGTGTTTTATTTTGCAATGGCAATAGACAGAAGCCAAGCAAACCTTGTGCTCTTAATTGCTCATTCTGGAGACCAAGCAATAACAGAAGTTATAAAAGAGTCATCAACACCATTACTGCGTCTTAAAATGGGGCTAAAAGACAGCATTGACAGTGAGCAAGTCTATGCCATATTAAATTACTTAAAACTAAATGATAAGTGCTACAAAAGCTTTGAAAATTTTATCAACAACATCCACAGATTCTTCTTAGAAAAAGACGCATCAATGATAGAAATAAACCCTCTTGGACTACAAGCAAACGACACTCTTATAGCCTTAGACGCAAAGATTTCTTTTGATAAAAACGCCCTATATCGTCAACCAGACATAAAAATCTTGCAAGACGATTATGAGGAAGACCAAAGAAGCTTAGAAGCTGCAAAGCATGGCTTCACATATAGAGAGTTCCCTGAGGGAGGGGTCGGCTGCATTGTTAACGGAGACGGCCTTGCCTTAAGCGTTATGGACTTATTAAAGAGCAAAGGCAACGCAACCACTTGTTTCTTAAACGTTAAGGGTGGTGTTGACAAAGACAAAGTTGCAGCAGGCATAAAGGTCATTGTCACAAACCCAAGGGTTGAGGGCATCTTCATAAATGTTATAGGTGGTTTTGTTAGATGTGACCTTATTGCAGAAGGCATTGTCTCAGCAGCCTCAGAAGTAGGGCTTAATGTTCCATTAGTTGTCAGGTTTGAAGGCACAAACAAAAATGAAGCCATAGAAACATTAGAGATATCAAAACTGCCAATCACAATTGCCCAAGATGAAGAAGAAGCTGCAAACCTACTACTACAAGCAATGGAGGCTAGTGATTAGTGAGTATTTTAATCAATAAAGACATCAAAACCATAATCCAAGGAATAACAGGCCAACAAGCTTCATTTCATGTGAAGCGCTCAATTGACTATGGCACTCAAATCGTTGGCGGTGTTAGCCCCAACAAAGGCGGAAAAAAACACTTAGGAGTTCCTGTCTATAACACTGTATCAGAAGCAAAAAAAGAAACAGGGGCAAATGCAAGTGTGTTATATGTTCCTGCAAAGTTTGTAAAGTCTGCAATTATAGAAGCCATTGAAGCAGAAATAGAACTTGCAGTTTGCATAACAGATAGCGTCCCTACAAAAGATATGTTAGAGGTTAAGGCTGCCTTAAAAGGCTCTAAAACAAAATTAATAGGACCAAACACCCCAGGCATTATTGCACCAGCACATAACCTCAGACTTGGAATCTTTCCAACAAACATTCTCAAAGCTGGTAATGTTGGCATTATCTCTCGTTCTTCAACCTTAACCTATGATGCTATTATAGAAACAAATCGCGCAAATATGGGTCAAACAACAGTAGTAGGACTGGGCGATGATACCCTAATTGGAGAAGATTTTATCAGCATCATAAAAAACCTCCACGAAGACAAAGCCACAAAAAACATTGTAATGATTGGGCAGATGGGTGGTTTCTTTGAAGAAGAAGCTGCAGAATATTACGCATCTATCAAAAACAAAAAACCAATAATTGCATATATCGCTGGCACCACCGTTCCACAAGGCACAGAAATGGGCTATGTCGGAGACCTTATAGCAGGCAGCAAAAGTGTTAGCCAAAAAGAAGAAGCCTTAAAAAAAGCAGGAATTATAGTTGTAGAAAAAGTCAACCAAATTCACACAGAACTAAAAAAACTATGATAACACCAATAATAGACTTTCTGCTTCCAAACCGTTGCGTTGCTTGCAACAAAATCCTTCAGGCAAGCGGGCAAATATGTTCTGACTGCTTTAATAAATTAAACTTTATCTCACACCCCTACTGCAAAAAATGTGGCAGACCATTAATAGGAGAAATAAACAACTCTCTTTGCGCAATGTGCATTCAAGGCAAGGACCAAACTTTCAACATCACCAGAAGTGTTTTTTTATATGATGAAGTCTCAAAAAAGATGATATTAGAGTTTAAGTTCTATGATAAAACCCAAAACTTAAAAATATTTGGCAAATGGCTAAAACTTGCCTCTCAAGATATATTCAAAAATGGAGTAGATGTCATAATTCCAGTCCCCCTTCACTACTTAAGGTTAATAAAAAGAAAATATAATCAGGCAGGTTTATTAGCCAAAGAACTTGGCAAAATAAACAAAACAAAAGTAGATTATTTTAGCTTAAAAAAGAACAGATACACAAAGCCACAAACAAAATTTTTGGGCGCAAAAAGAAGAAAAAATATAAAGAACTCTTTTGTAATAAAAAACAACAAAAACATCATCGGCAAAAAAGTTTTATTAATAGATGATGTCTTAACCACTGGCTCAACCATAAAAGAATGCGCCAAAGTTTTATTAAAGGCCGGCGCAAAAGAAGTAAACGTCATAACCTTAGCAAGAGTGCTTTAGATCCTCTTTCGCAAAAAACTGTCGTTACGGACTTAATCCGCAATCCGCCCCTACAAAAATTATCTTCTTTTCTCGTCAACTTCTTTATACTTCTCACCCTGTTATTCAAAGAGCATCGATTGCTTTTGCCACCAATTTTTCTTGACTTTTTTTATCTTGCTTTGTTGCCATATATGTTTTTATTTCTTCTATTGTCTTTATAGCAATCAAATCTGTTAGCTCTTCTCTTAAAGAGTTTTCCATAAAACTTAATCTTGATGCCAATTCTTTTTCTTTTATCCTTGCATCTTCTTCAATTTTGTTTAACGCCTCAAGTTTTATTTCATTTGCTTGCTCTTTTGCATCTTTTACCAATGCAACTATTTCTTTCTTTGCGTTCTTTTGTTTTGTCTGATAGCTTTGCAACAAAACTCTCGCATCATCTCTAAGCTTAACAACATTTTGAATATTGCTTAAAACACTATCAACTCGACCATGCAATATCGCCATAACTGCTTTTGAGACTGGTTTTGCCAAACAAACAACCACCAACAAAAAGCTCACCGCAACATAAAACTCTGCACTTTCATAAAAAGGCACTCCATGCCCTGCTGCATTTGCAGGACTTGCCAAAATACTAAAAATTGTTATCAAAATTTTATTCATCTACAGGTCCAATTTTTTAATAATATCTTTGCTTAAATTCTTTGCAGTGCTTGCAATTTCTGCCACTGCTTTGTCTTTAATTTTTTTGATATTATCTTCAGATTTTTTAATCTCTTTATAAATTCTCTCGTTTGCCTCAACTTGCTTTTTATCAATCAAATCCTCAAGCTCTGCTTTTTGCTTTAACATTTCTTGCTCTGCTTTTTTCTTTGCTTCAAAAACAGATTTTTCATAACCACTTAAAACCGCTTCTGCCTCATTTTTAAGACTTTGCGCTTGCGCGATATAATCATCTATTTTCTTAGCCCTTTTTTTTGCAATTTCTGCCATTTGTGGTGCCAAAAATTTAGACACCACAAAATATAGCAAACCAAAGCAAATGCATAGCCAAAAGATTTGAGATAAAAACCAAGTAGAATCTAACTGAGGCATATACTACTGCCCAGTTAACATAATAAGCGCTACTACAAGTGCATATAACGCAATTGCCTCAACCGCAGCAAAACCAACCCAACCATATAGATCAACATCTTTTTTTACTTGTGGGTTTCTGCCAACTGTATTAATTAATGATGTCCACACCTGAGACACTCCCCAAGAAGCAGCCATCATAGACAATGCGCACATACCAGCGCCAATATAAGCCATAGGTTCCATTTTTTTATCCTTTATAAAAGTTGTTATTTCTTACATAATAATTAATGCTCATGCATTGCATCTCCAAGATAAATGCAAGTTAAAGCCGTATATATAAACGCTTGCAACAAAGCAATAAACATCTCAAAAACGACAATTGCTCCATTAAACACAAGCGGAATAATACCACCAACGCCAAGAGCAAAAACAAAGCCCGCAATAATTTTTAACATAATATGGCCAACAGTCATATTTGCAACCAAACGAACCGTCAAACTAAATGGTTTTGATAAAAAAGATATAATTTCAATCGGTATAATAAGCGGCGCAATAATAACTGGAATTCCTTTTGGCAAAAAAGTTCTCAAATAACCAAACTTTCTTTTTTTAACTCCAACTACAATATTAAACATCAACGCAATTAATGACAAACACCCAACTGCTGCAATATGTGATGTAAACGTAAAACTATAAGGAACAAGGCCCAATACATTACCAAACGCAACAAACAAAAACACAGAGAATATAAAAGAAAAATATTTCAGCCCTTCTTTTCCAATGTTTTCAACAATCAGGTTATTAACAAACTCATAAACCCCCTCACAAGCTGTTTGTTGCAAAGACGGCACTACAGTTCTTCTTCTTAAAGAAAAAACAAACAAACAAACTGCCAAAAGAGTTGCTGCGACCATAAGCAAAGATGAGTTTGTAAAAGATATATTATACCCCCCAATCTCAATTGGTATTATAGGCTTAATATTAAACTGCTCCATAGGGTTAGCCACGTTTTTTTTCCTCTATTTTATAAGTTTTATAAACATTCAAAAAACCAGCCGCAGCGCCAAAAAATAAAAACACCGCAAAAAAGACAGGTTTTGAGCCAAACAAATCATCAAAAAAATATCCAATCCCTGCCCCAACAAAAATGCCAGAAAAAAGATCAATAACAATCCTAAACCCAAAAGAAGAACTGCCATATCTTTTAGCCACATTTTGTTCTTTTGGTTTTACTACCTCATCGATTCTTTTTTGTATTTGTTTAATGTCCTCTTTCATAAAACAAACATATAACACAATTACTAATTTTTATTTAAGATTTTTTGTATTTGATCAAATCTTAAGGCACCTTCATAAAGTCTTCTTTGCCCATCAACAACAAACAAAATTGAAGGTGTTGCATTTATTCCTATGTTTTCCATAGCCCCCCCGCGCATATCCAAAATTGATTGTGCGTTTTTCTTATTTGCCAAGCACTCTTTTGCCTCATTATTACTCATGCCATTTTTTTCTGCATATCCTATTAATTTACTTTGCAAATCTCTTGATCTTGCCCATTGTCGTTGGTTTAAGAACAACTCATCTGCAAAGCTAAGATATTTTTCTTTTGGCAAGCAACCTGCTAATACAGCGCCCTGCATAGAACCAGAATCTAATGGAAAATCCACAAAAATTATTGCCAGCTTTTTTGTATTCACAAACTTTTCAACAACCTCAGGCAACACACTTGTATGAAACTTTGCGCAAGCATAGCAACCATAAGAAGAAAAAACATACATCTTGTCTGGGGCATTAGCATCTCCAAGCAAATGACCTTTTGGCAAAATAATATTTGCATCAACCTTTCCGTCAAATGACTTTGCGTTAGCTGCTTTTATCAACACAATCTCACCATTATCCAAAAAACTAAACCCCTTAAACTGCAAATACATTCCGCACGCAAACACAAACACCACACAAGAAGCCACAACGGCACTAATACTAGATATAACTTTCTCTAACTTCATTTTATTTCTTCCTTATAATTTTTTTTCCGATTCTCTCTAAAACTTGTTGCAAGCTCTCAGACGAGATATCTTTTGTTTTACTCTTAATATAATCACTTTCTTTTTGACTAATACATTCTTCTTCATCTTCCAAAAAATGCTTTGGCATTACTATATCGCAAACAATCGTTTGCACGTCACAAATAACATCATAACCAAAAAAGCCATTAACCTTTTGAACAATCATAGATTTTCTGGCATTAACCTCAAGCCCAAATGCGCTTGATGCAACACCAATAACAAGTGTTCCATTGTTTTTTTCTTTTGCCTTATGCTTAATAGACTGAGGCATAGAATACGCCCCCAAATCTTCACCAACAATACTCTTCCAACTTGCAATTAAATCAACATGGAAAAGACCACCTTTACCAAGAACTTTTTTCGTCAAAGGCTTTAAGGCGCTTGATAAATGCTTTAGGTCAAATGTTGTTGATTTATTTCTCATTATAGCTCTTCTAAAATCTCAGCACAAAACATGGGCAAAGAGCCATCTCTTGCGCCTTGCACAACGATTCTATCTTTTGCTTTTGCATTTTTTATAATAAACTCAGCACAAAGTTCTTTTGTTTTTAAGAAGTGCGCATTAACGCCCAAAGATTTTGCATGAGCAATCAACTTTTCAGAAGACATTTCTCCTAAGTCTTCTGGTTTTGCCAAAAATATCTCTGGCATAACTAATATATCATCTTTATCAAGTATCTGAGAATATCTTTCCATAATCTGCATTCCCATAATTTTCATCTGAGGCACACCATGAGGCTGAAACATAGCAATAACTCTTCCATCACTAGCTTTAATAGCCTTAATAGAATTATATATTTTTTCAGGATTATGCGCAAAGTCATCTATAACCGTAATATTATTCTTAGTGCCTATAATATCCAATCTTCTTTTTGTGCCCAAAAAACCCTCAAGAGCAGTTGCAGCATCATACTTATCAATTCCCAAAAGCATACAAACACCAATTGCAGCCAAAGCATTAGAGACATTAAACTCGCCAAGCAAGTTTAGCTTAAAATTATAGTTTCCCAAATCATAACTCACACCATTTTTTATCGGTTTTACATTAGATGCATACAAACTTGCATTTGGATTTTTTATTGAATATGAAATTGGCTCTTGAGTTGAGTATCTAAACGTATTTTTATGATGACTAATATTCTTTAAGTTTTCACAATCATCATTAATAACAAGACCATAGTCGCACTTTGTAGCAAAGTCTTCAAAATATTCGTTCAAGACCTCTAATGGCTGATGATCAACACTAATGTTATTAACCACTCCAATATATGGATGATAATTTGCCAAAGAGCCATCTGACTCATCTGCTTCAATAACACAAATATCTCCCTGATTAAAAATATAACTTTGCATTTCATTCTCAGAGGTATAGTTTTTTAAGATACCTCCATTAATAACTGTTGGTTTTTGCCCCAACTTGTCCAAAGCATATCCAATCATAGCAGTTGTTGTTGTCTTACCAGAGGTGCCCGCAACCGCAATAGAATGTTTATATTGATGAAACATAGACGCAAGCAAATCTGTTCTATATCTAATTGGAACATTTTTTGCCTTTGCGCAAACAACATCTGGATTATCATCTTTTATTGCCCCTTTTGATATAAACAAACAATCAACATCATCTGCTATCATTGAGCCATCTTGAGCAAACAACAAGATGCCCAAATCCTCTAAAATTTTTTTCTCTTTTTTATTTCTGCCCATATCAAAATAGGCATCAGAGCCACAAACAATGTGCCCTTGTTTTTTTAATATTTGCGCAAGAGTGCTCATACCAGAACCAGACACTCCGCAAAAACAATATTTTGCCATAAAGATTCTCCTTGAGCGCACAATACACAAAAATATTTAAATATCAATTAATGTTTATAAAAAAAACAGGGACATTGCCCTGCTTTTTTTATATTTGTTTAACTTACTGTTTTTTTGCTTTTCTCTCTGCCTTTCTTTCTTCTTTTCTGGCTTTGCGTTCTGCTTTTCTTTTATCTTCAATTTCTTCAAGTTTATCTTCTTGCTCTTCTGTCAAAATATCTTCAAAAGCGTCTTTATGATCATCTCTAATATCATCCATGTCATCTCTTAAGTCTTCCATTTTATCACGAAGAGGTTCCATTTTTTTCTTAAAAGCCTTTTTTTCTTCTTTTGTTGCATCTTCAGCTGGTTTTTCTGCTTTTAACTGCTCTCTTAGAGTTTTCATTTCATCCATTAATGGTTTTAGTTTTGCTTTTGCATCTTCATGCAAAGTTTTTGCTTTTGCTTGTTGCTCTGCTGTTAGGTTAAGCTCTTTGGCAAGTTTCTCTCCCATTTCACCATCTTTTGGATGTTTTTTGTGCTCCATTGCTTGCGCATTAAAAGCAACCATCATTGCCACAGTTAAAATTGATGTTAAATAAGTTTTTTTCATGATATTATCCTTTCAAATGTTTTAATTCTTCTGCCAAAATTTTTCTGGCCTTAAATAGTTTGTTTTTTACCTGAGGCAAAGATATTTTGAGTTTTTTAGAAATCTCATCATAACTATACTCCTCAAACTCATATAATATAATAATTTTTGATAAATCTTTTGGCAGATTATAAACTGCTTTTAAGATTATCTTTTGTCTTTGCTTTTGATTATATTCTTCATAAGCATTATCTTTTGCAATCAACTTACTTTCATCCAACTCATTAGATGCGCTATAAATTTTTTGCTGAGAAGACTTGATATAATCAAAGCAAGTATGCTTTGCAATAACAGACAGCCAATTTTTTAACTTGCCCTCATCTGTGTATTTGTCTTTGTTCTGCCAAGCTTTAATATAAACCTCCTGCTCAACATCTTCATTATTAGTCCCCAAAATGTTTCTGATAACAGACCTTACATATCTTGAATGATTTTTAAGAATTTCTTGAATTTCAAACATTTAACAATCCATATTCATCAACATCAAAGCCATAGTCATATATAACAGAGCCATAAGCCATTTCATCAAACTCTTCTTGAGAATATTGAGCCTCATAAGAATTAAATGTAAAGCTAAACACCAAAGCAATCATTCCAAGCGCTGACGCAACAGAAGTTATTACTTGCTTTTGTCTTTTCTTCTTAAAATAATAAGGCTTTGCCTCTTTTAATAAACTTACAACATTATTTGTCATTGTCATATCTCCTACATATAGTATAACGACCAAATTTTTAAATAGTTTTAAAAAAATTATTTAAATATAAAAAAACTAGCATCAATATCATTAATTATTATAAAGCTAATCATAAAACATATCAATGCATATATTTGCACAACAATCTTTACCTGCGCACTCTTCAAAAAGCTTATATTATCATCAATTTTTTTTATCAAAATATTAATCAACACCAAAAATAACACAATAAAAACTACCTGAGCGCTCAAGCCAACTTTTTTTATCGCATCCTTAAATGGTGCAACAACATTATAAAACCCACCAAGTAACAAAGTATATATCAAAGCAATTGCAACAGAGAGATAATTTTTTTTCTTTGCCTCTTGCATGGCAACATTTTTTTCTTGTGTTGTATGCTCTGTTGTTAGCTCCACAAGAGTTTTGCCTCTTATTAGTTTTTCTTTTTTCTTATCCTCAATTTTTTCTGCCATGTTATGAAAAAACTTATTATCCACCGCACAAAGTCCACATCCTTTGTTAGTCCAATAATTATGATCTTTGTTTTTCTTACAAACCTTAATCTCAGACAATATCTTCCACAAATGCCTTTGCCAGTCAGTAGCCATTGGCCGTTTATATTTTTTTGAAAAAGCAACATCAAACATATCTAAAGTGGTTTTATCAAAATATTGGTGCAAAGAATATGGGTGAGCTGCTTGATAAGTATCTGCAAACATTGCATATGGATAATGGTGCAAAAATATTCTATCTTGAATGCCAAGGTTATCATCACTTTTATATGGTGTCCCCGCATAAGGGTGGATTCCGTTATTTAACAACCTGAACACCAAAACAGACAACGCAAACTTGTCTTGCTCCTCGTCCATATCAGAAACATCCATATTCTTGCCCTCTGGCAGAATGTATTCTTCACTAACAAACTCCGCAGGATACCTTTTGTCACCCTCACCTTTAATAGAAAAACCATCACAATCAAGCAAGCAAGCAAACATATTGTCTTTATATACATATATGTTAGATGGCTTAAGATCTATAATATAATGCCCTTTTTTATGCAGCTCAGAAACAATAGAAGCAACATTATAAGCCGCAAACATTCTATACACATATTTTTCAGAAAGTTTAAGTTTTTTTCTAACCGCTTTTTGCATCAAATGATCCAAGGACACAGCTTTTTTCATATCTATCAATGGCATAATATAACCAACACAAAAACCGTTTTCATCTTCAACAATTGCTTCTGGCCAAGCAATTTGGCAAAACGTCTCTCCGTCTTTTTCAATATTTTCAATTGCAGGAGGGTTTAACAACATTGCCTCTAACTTTTCTCTATAAGAAGAAGACTTTGAGTTATTATGAAAAACTTTTATAACTTTATTCGGCAAATTTTTAACCAAAAAAATCTTACCACAAGCTCCGCCTTTATTAATTTGCTCACCTATTTCAACTTCTTTTGAGCTTTGATTGGCATATAAGGCAACATACTTCATAGCTCAACCCACA
>CAYJIO010000016.1:9340-12830 GCA_964370255.1 uncultured Azospirillaceae bacterium | reverse complement strand
CGCCTGCGCAGATGCCTAGAATCGGCAAATTCTTTTTTTTCGCCTCTTGAATGGTAGAGATGTAAGCCTTGCCTCTTTGGTCTGTTTTATAATCTTTTGGCATGGGGTGATCATAAAACTCTTTGGGGCTATTGAAATATCCGCCTGGCAAATATATGCCATCTACTCTTTTCATTTGCTTGAGGCTGTTTGTGTAGTCCATTAATTTTATGTTGCCACCAGCGTCTTTTATGCTATGAAGGTTTGATGAGTTTATGGTATATAAGTTTGGCTCTTTGGTTAATAAAAAACCTATGGTTGGCGCGTCTTTTGTCTCTTTGATGCCTTTGATTTTTATGTTGGGTATTTTGCCTGATGCAATGATGTTGTTTAATTTTTGCTCTGAGACGCCATAGGCATCATACTCTTTGTAATAGTTCATATAAACAGTTTGCTCATTTGAGCAGGCGCTTAAAAATATAAGAACACCACACCCCAAGCCTTTCAGGCTTACCCCTCTCAAGAGGGGAATTTTAAATTTTATTTTCATACAGAAGGTTTTAGCATTTAAATATTAATTGAAAGTTAAAGTTTTTGATATATTCTTTTGTTTATGATTACGACACATATTAAAACTGTCGCCTTTAATGGGTTGGAAGTGTTGGATGTTGACTTGCAAGTGCAACTTTCAAACGGTTTGCCATATTTTGGAATCGTGGGGTTGCCAGATAAGACAATCTCTGAGAGCAAAGAAAGAGTTAAGGCAGCACTTGAGACTATGGGGCTTGATATTCCCGCAAAAAGGTTGATTATAAACTTGTCTCCGGCTGATATGTTAAAAGAAGGGTCTCATTTTGACTTGCCAATTGCTGTTGGCGTGTTGGCGGTGCTTGGCATTGTGCCGCTTGAGGTGTTAAACGAATATGTAATGCTTGGTGAGCTTGGGCTTGATGGGTCAATAATTTCTGTTAATGGAGTGTTGCCTGTGGCAATTCAGGCAAATGCAAAGAACTTAGGGCTGATTTGTCCTGAGGCTTGTGGCTCTGAGGCAAAATGGAGCGGGCTTGAAAACATTGTGGCGGCACCAAACTTGATATCTTTGATTAATCATTTTAAGGGCTCTCAGATTATTGCACAGCCAAAAGCAGAGAGAATCGAGAGCGTGCAAAAACATTTGGATATGGCGGATGTATTGGGGCAAGAATCGGCAAAAAAGGCGTTTGAGGTGGCAGCTGCTGGCTCTCATAATTTGTTGATGGTTGGGCCTCCGGGGTCTGGAAAGTCTATGATGGCAGAGAGGTTGTCATCTATATTGCCTCCGTTAACATCTGAAGAAGCCTTGGAAACATCTATGATTGCATCTATTTGTGGAGAGCTTAAGGGTGGCAAGGTTTGCTTTGATAGGCCTTTTAGGTCACCTCATCATACAGCGTCAACCCCATCGCTTGTTGGTGGTGGCAGAAAAGCAAAGCCAGGGGAGATTTCTTTGGCGCATAATGGAGTGTTGTTTTTAGATGAGTTGCCAGAGTTTTCACGCCCAACGCTAGAGGCTTTGAGGCAACCGCTTGAAAGTGGTGTGGTTAATGTATCTCGTGTTAATGCTTTTTGCTCTTATCCTGCAAAGTTTATGCTGGTTTGTGCTATGAACCCTTGTCGATGCGGGCACTTGGGCAATGCGAGATTGCAATGCAAAAGAGCTCCAGTTTGCGCAGAGGAATATCAAAATAAGATATCTGGCCCTTTGTTGGATAGAATAGATATCCACATCGATGTTTTGGCAGTAAAGCCAACAGAGCTTGCAAACATAAAACGTGGAGAAAGTTCAAAAACAATTTTGCAAAGAGTTATAAAAGCGCGTGAGTTTCAGGCGCAGAGATACGCTGAAGCTGGCTTAAACATTAAGGTTAATGCCCATCTTAAGGGAAAAGAACTGGAGCGTTTTTGCACTCTTGACAATGATGCAAAAAATCTGTTATTATCTGCAGCAGAGAAGATGGACTTATCTGCTAGGGCGTATCATAGAGTTTTAAGATTGGCAAGAACAATTGCGGACTTGCAATTTAGAGAAAATATACTTAAAATAGATATAGCGCAAGCTTTAAGCTATCGCAAACAAAGGAGAGTTTGATTATGTTTTATAAAATTTTGGCGGTTTTGATGTTAATTGCAACAACGGCGGGTGCACAAACAGTAACGCCTTGTAACGCTTTTGGGCAACAAGGGATTGCTTGTGATGAACCTGCGGTGGTTGAAAACTTTGAGCTAATAGCTGAAGACGGAGATGTTTTGGAGAGAATTGAGCTTGAAAGAACAGGCGTTGAAAGAGCTACTCAGCAAAAAGCCAAAAGAGTTTCTAGAACAATATTCCCCTCATTAAATCAGCCTTGCGGCCCATTGTTTTCAAGAAACGAGAGTTGTGCGGGTGAGAAATGTAATGATTGCAATGAGCCAGAGCCAGAACCAGAGCCTGTTGTTGTTAAAAAGACTTGTGTTAAAAATTATGCTCCTGTAGCAAAGCTTGACTATGAATATATTCATAGGCAGTGTAGCGATTTTGCGCCAATTAATTTTGCTTATGTTGATTTTAAGATAGATAATAAAAGCCGTTATTCTGGACATGCAAACAAACTTGGTGATTATAGATTTAGGATTTTTGGTTGCAGAAGAAATGATAAAGAGATGTTTTTGGATGTGGGCAGAACAATGCAAAAAGACATGAACTTTTTTGGCGTGTTTAATAAAGTTTATGGAGATTGTATTCCGCAACAAAGAATGCCTGTTGATATATGTAATCCATATTCAAATGAGCCAATGCCAGAGTATTTGTTAACCGCAGAGATTGTTGATTATGCAATGAATGTTTGTGATGAGTTTGACTGGAGATCTGCTTCAAATAAAGAAAAAAGAAAAGGTAGCT
This sequence comes from uncultured Azospirillaceae bacterium, assembly GCA_964370255.1. GTDB lineage: Bacteria > Pseudomonadota > Alphaproteobacteria > RF32 > CAG-239 > JAWXUC01. The sequence continues at coordinate 9,934 of CAYJIO010000016.1, read as the reverse complement.
CTGAGATGACGGTTGTTTGGAGATTGATGGACGTTGCAAGAGAGAAGGTTTTTTGGCAAGGAACATCAACAGGCTATGCTGACCTTGACGGTGGGGCTGAAAATGGTGAGATAATTCTTGTTGAAGATGCTTTTGAAGACGCTTTATCTAAATTGCGTTATTTAGAAGGGTTTGAAAAACAAATCTCAACAAGACATTCTGCTGAAGAAAAAATGGCGCAAAGAATTGCTTTGGCAAATTTAGAGAGAAGAATGAATCCTGCAAAATGTGATTATCAGGAAGAAATATTGGGAACGACGATGAGAGATGGTTGTCCAAGATGTCCTGTTTGTCCTGAGTGCAATGTGTATGCTCCTGCAAAACCTGTTATGGCAACTCAAGAAGAAGTGCTTGTAATTGATGATTGTCAGCAAAGAGGAGGTTGCGCTCCAGTATTTAAGCGCAATGAAGATTGTGACAGTATTTCTTGCAAAATGAAAAAAGAAGAGCCTTTGCCCGTTGTTGTAAATGATAGTTGTGAGCAAAGAGGTGATTGTGGGCCAATATTTAAGCGCAATGAAGGGTGTGATAGTCTTTCTTGCAAAATGAAGAGAG
>CAYJIO010000016.1:2115-9240 GCA_964370255.1 uncultured Azospirillaceae bacterium | reverse complement strand
TGTGATAGTCTTATTTGTAGAATGAAAGATGATGAAATTGATGTTGCAACTGGGGAAGATGTTTTTGGTAATGTTGACACAGTCAGAGTTGTTGAGAATGAGTGGGTTGATATTCCTGTTACTCAAGAGCAACAACAAATTGTTGAGGCAATGTTTGTGGAGTCAAAAGGCGAGTTCTGTATTGAAAATGAACTTGTTAATAAAGAGATGAATCCGTTTAATGTTTATAAGACAAGAGCATCTATTGTTCAAATCTCATCTATTTCTGGCAAAAAGAAAGGGGTCGGGCTTATTATAAACGACCAGTTTATCTTAACAAGTGCTGATATGATTAGCAAAGATGAAAACTTGTTTAATGTAAAAACAATTAATGGAGTTGAGTTTAAGGCAAATGGGTTTAGGTTCTCACCTAAGAAAAACGTTGCGTTATTGTTAACTCATGAGCCAGTAAAATATACTCCGTTGCCACTTAATCTTGAGTTGCCTCCTGTTGGCGCAAAGGGCTTCTTTACGATGGGAATGGATTTGCATGAGAACGGTGGAGAAGGGTATGTTGATGACACAACATCAATTGCTGGGTATCGTTTTTCTGAAGACAGAGGTGCTGAGATTATTACAAATCAAAGAACACAGAACTTGACAGTTGGTGGCGCTTTGGTTGATGATAAAGGAAATATATATGGTATTGCCCATTATGGAAGAAGATATAATGATGAGGCTGATATGTATATGCCTATTGAAGAAGCATTAAAAAGCTTAAACGTTGAGCTTTGTGGCAGAGATTTCTTAAATCAAAATCCTTGGGTTAAGTCAAATGTGGAAACAAAAAGATTTAAGGCTCCTGAAGAAATGATTGAAATAGAGCGAAAATAATATGACAACAATTTTAAGTATTAGAAAAAACGGAGAAGTGGTTCTGGCTGGTGACGGTCAGGCCACTCTTGGCCAGTCAGTTGTTTTTAAGTCAAAGTCTGTTAAGGTGCGTCGTATTGGTAAAAATGCAGATATTATTGCAGGGTTTGCAGGTGCTGCTGCTGATGGAATGACTCTTATTGAGAGGCTTGAGGCAAAGCTTGAAAAACATTCTAACCAATTAAAGCGTGCTTGCGTTGAGCTTGCAAAAGACTGGAGAATGGACAAGGCGTTAAGACAGTTAGAAGCCTATATGATTGTTTGTGATAAGGACACCTCTTTAATCTTAAACGGAACAGGTGAAGTAATGGAGCCAGATGATGGTATTATTGGCATAGGCAGTGGCGGCAATTATGCACTTGCTGCTGCAAAGGCACTTTATAGCCAAGATATGCCAGTTGAAGAAATGGCAAAAAGATGCGTTGAAATTGCAGCCGATATTGATGTGTTCTCAAATCATAACATTATTGTAGAAAAGGTATAGTATGATAGCTAATAGTTGGACACCAAGAGAGATAGTCTCTGAGCTGGATAGATTTATTGTCGGACAAGAAGCTGCTAAAAAAGCGGTGGCAATAGCTTTAAGAAATCGTTATAGAAGAATGAATGTAGATAAAAAACTGCAAGAAGAGATTGTGCCAAAAAATATATTAATGGTTGGGCCAACAGGAGTTGGAAAAACAGAAATATCAAGAAGGCTTGCAAAACTTGCAAACTCTCCGTTTATTAAGGTTGAGGCAACAAAGTTTACGGAAATTGGCTATGTGGGCAGAGAGGTCGATAGTATTATTAGAGATTTGTTGGACTTGGCAATTAGTCAGGCAAAAGAAGCTATGAAAAAAGATGTTGTCATCAAAGCAACAGAGAATACCAACCAAAGACTTTTGGAAGCTCTTGTTGGCTTAAGCGCGTCTGATGAAACAAAAGAAAAGTTTTTGAAAATGCTTGATGATGAGAGTATTGAAGACAGAGAGATAGAAGTTTCAATACTTGATAGCTCAAATCCTTCTATGCCCACAATTGAGGTGCCAGGAATGCCTGGGGCACAAATGGGAATGATATCTTTGGGAGATATCTTAGGCAAATCTGGAGAGACATTTAAGACAAAAAAATTAAGCGTTAAAGAAGCAAGAAAAATTATTATGAATGAAGAAACTGACAAACTTTTGGACTTTGAAAAAGTTAGCTCTGAGGCTATTAATAATGTTGAGAACAATGGTATTGTTTTTATTGATGAGATTGATAAAATCTGTGGCAAAGATGAAAATAAAAGAGCTGATGTCTCAAGAGAAGGCGTGCAAAGAGATTTATTGCCACTAATTGAGGGAACAACCGTTTCTACAAAACACGGAATGGTAAAAACTGATCATATACTTTTTATATGCTCAGGCGCTTTTCATTTGGCAAAACCTTCAGACCTGTTGCCAGAGCTGCAAGGACGCTTGCCAATAAGGGTTGAGTTAAAAGCTTTAACACATGAGGATTTTGTTCGTATTTTAATAGAGCCAGAAGCTAACTTAATAGAGCAGTATATGGCATTGATGAAAACAGAAGACTTTAATTTGAAGTTTGAGAAAGAGGCAATTGAGAAAATTGCTGAGTTTTCTGTTTTGATAAATGAGAATGTTGAAAATATTGGGGCAAGACGTTTGCACACAGTGCTTGAGATACTCTTAGAAGATATTAGCTTTGAAGCTTCTGATAGAGCAGGGCAAACAGAGGCTGTGAGCGCCAAAATGGTTGAAGAAAAGTTGGCTAAATATACACAGGCGCTAGACCTGTCGAAATTTATTTTATAAAGGTGGTAAGATGATTAATACGGATATTATTTCAGCAAAAAATACGATTGAAATAGAGATTAAAGCACTACAAGAAATGGTAACACTGTTTGATGAAAATTTGCTAACGGTTTTAGATATTATGCAAAATGCAAAAGGTAGGATAATTGTTACGGGCATGGGCAAAGCGGGGCATATTGGCAACAAAATTGCAGCGACGTTAGCTTCTACTGGGACGCCATCATTTTTTGTGCATCCTGCAGAGGCTTCTCATGGCGACCTTGGTATGATTACGGAAAAAGATGTAGTGATTGCAATATCTAATAGTGGTGAGTCTAAAGAGCTTTTAGATATATTAAATTATTGTAAGCGCTTTAACATTCCTTTGATTGCTATTACAAAAGTAATGGAGAGCTCTTTGGGCAAACTTGCGGATTATGTATTAAAGTTGCCAAAAGCAAAAGAAGCTTGCCCTATTGGAATGGCTCCGACATCTTCTACCACGTCAATGCTTGTTATGGGAGATGTGCTGGCTTGTTGTTTGATGGAGCGCAGATGCTTTAATAAAGCAGAGTATAATAAAAGCCACCCAGGTGGTAAGCTTGGCTCTGTGTTGTTAAAAGTTGAAAACATTATGGTAACAGGTGACGGCATTCCTCTGATAAATAAAGAGGAGGGCATGGCAAAAACTTTGGTTGAGATGACTAGCAAGATGCAAGGTTGTGTTGCCGTTGTTGATGGTGATAATGCGCTTGTAGGCGTTATTACAGATGGTGACTTAAGAAGACATATGAACGAAGATTTGTTTTCTAAAAAAGCAAAAGATATTATGGCAGAAAACCCTAAAACAATTGGAAAGAGTGTTTTGGCTGCAGAGGCTGTTAGAATTATGAACGAAAAGAAAATTACAAAACTTATGGTTGTGGACGACGGCAAGCTTGTTGGTGTTCTTAATATTCATGATTGTTTGAGGGCTGGCGTTGTTTGATAAAGATAAGATAGATAGTTTTTTTAATCAGACAACGTCTATAAAACGCAACAAAAAAAGTGTTTCAGAGAAGTTGCGACTTGTTTTGCCTATGATAGCGGTGCTTTTGCTTGGAATGCTTGTTTTGTTTCCTTCAATTGAGGAGGAGACGCGTTCTTTTGCTTTTGAAATTACAAAGCCTTTGGACGGTGAGCTTGAAAAGCTTATGGTTGAGAATCTTAATCTTTTTATAACCGATGAAAATAATTTGGTGCACAACTTTGTGGCAACGCATATTGAAGAGATTGATGTTGAAAAGAAAATAACAAAACTAGATAATCTTGATTCTATATATAATAGTGATGAAAAAGTTTGGCTCGGGGTTAAAACAAGTGAGGGTTATTTTTATCAAAATGAAAATATATTAAAAATGCCAAATAAGGTTGACGTTTTTTATTCAGACGGCGTTGAGGTGGTTGGGGTCGATGTCGTTAGCGATTTTAATGAAAGTGTAATGTATTCAAAAAGCCCAGTATTAGGCAAAGGGTTTTTAGGCAATATTGATGCAGATGGATTTGAGTTTGATATGAAAACAAATGTATTAACTTTTGTTGGAAATGTAAAAATTATAAAAAGTGAGGAAGAATGAAGAAATTTTTAGTGCTTTTTGCCTTGTTGTATGCACCCGTGGTGTTTGCAGATGATGATATTACGATTATGGCAGATGATAAAGTAGAGTGGCATAATAAAGAAGGAAAAATGGTTGCAATTGGCAATGCAAGAGCGTCTAATTCTTCTATGAGTGTAAATGCGCAAAAACTAGAAGGTTTTTATGAAGAAGTTGGCGATGAAAAAGAAATCTCAAAGGTTTTGGGCTATGGAGATGTTGTCCTTGTTTCAGAGAATGCAAAAGGCTATGGGGAGAAACTTTTTTATGACGTAAAAAAAGATGAGGCAATATTAAGTGGTGCTCCTGCTATGATTAAGACAGGCACAGAAACCCTTAAGGCAAGTGAAAATATATATTATTATCCAACAAAGAAAAAAGCAATTGCAAGGGGCAAAGTAGAGGCAGAAACAAATGATGGCAATAAGATCTTTGCCGATGAAATGATAGCATATTTTAAGCAATCTAATAACTCTTCTTTATCTCTTGAAAAAGTTGATATTTTTGATAATGTGAAAATTATAACAAAAGATGCTACGGTTAATGCAGAAAAAGGCGTTTATTATCCACAAAGTGGAGAGGTTGAGTTGTTTGAAGATGTTTCAATCATTCAGGGGGATAATGTCTTAAGAGGTGATAAAGCTGTGGCGAACTTGAATACAGGAGTTAGCAAGCTTATTGCTGGCTCAAAAGGAAGAGTTAAAGGAACGTTTAAGGCAAAAGAATGACAAATAAAAATAAGTTAGAAATTTTTAATATTGGAAAAAGATACAAAAAAAGAAGTGTCTTAAAAAATGTTTCTATGTATGTCAGAAAGGGTGAAGCGGTTGCTTTGCTTGGGCCAAATGGTGCAGGAAAAACGACTTGTTTTTATTGCGTGACAGGGCTTATATCTCCTAACTATGGAGAGATTTTAATTGATGGTGTTGATGTTACTAATATGCCAATGTATAAAAGAGCTCAGCTGGGGCTTGGATATTTGCCTCAAGAGGCGTCTATTTTTAGGACTTTGAGTGTTGAAGATAATATCATGGCAATATTAGAGCTTGTTGAAGAAAAGAAAGACAAGAGAGATGCTATGCTTGAGGAGCTTTTGAGTGAGTTTTCTATTACGCATCTTAGAAAATCTTTGGCAATATCTTTGTCTGGTGGAGAACGCAGACGTTTGGAAATTGCCAGAGCTTTGGCGTCACAGCCTCAATACATTTTGCTTGATGAGCCTTTGGCAGGTATCGACCCAATTGCTGTTAGTGATATAAGAGAACTTATTGCAAAATTAAAATATCGTGGAATCGGGGTTTTGATTACGGATCATAATGTTAGAGAAACTTTGGACGTTGTTGACAGAGCATATATTCTGCATGGTGGTGCGGTGCTGATGGAAGGCAGTGGAGCTGAGATTGTTGCAAGCCAAGAGGTTAGAAAAGTTTATCTTGGAGAAGATTTTAGCCTATAGGGGAGTTTTTTGAGGTGGCAATTACTCCACGCATAGAGATAAAACAATCACAAAACCTTGCAATGACAACTTCATTACAGCAGGCGATTTCTATGCTTGCGTTATCAAACCAAGAGCTTTCAGAGCTAATAGAAAATGAAATTTTAGAAAATCCATTGTTGTCAAAAGAAGATGATTTTGAAGAGGTTGCGATTGAGACACAAGAGATGGAAGAAGATATATCTCTTGATATGGACTATGAAAATGATTTTGATGACTCTGGATCTGATAGAACCGGCTATGAGGTTAATGAAAGAAAAATTAATGATAGTTCAGATGACTTTGATTTTTATGCAAACCAAAGAGCAAAAGAGAGCTCTTTGTATGATGTTATAAAGTCTCAGATAAATATTAAGTTTGATGCAAATAAGGAAAAAATAATTGCCCATCATTTGATGCAAGAGCTTGATGGTGCAGGATATTTTGTTGGCTGTGTTAAAAGGGTGGCAAAAAAACTTAAGGTTGAAGTTGCAACTGTTGAGGCGGTTCTTGAGGTGTTAAAAACATTTGAGCCCGCAGGAATTTTTGGAACATGCTTAAAAGAAGTTATTGCAATTCAACTAAAGGATAAAAACCTTTTTGACCCGATGATGGAAATATTACTTGAAAACCTTGAGCTTTTGGCGGCAAAAAAACTGCCTCAATTAAAGTCTTTATGTAATTGCGATGATGAAGACTTATATTCTATGATTGCAGACATAAAAGCCTGTGAGCCCAAGCCAGCGAAGGATTTTGACAATGATGTGGCAACATATGTTGTGCCAGACGTTATGGTTAGAACAAACAAAAAAGGTGAGTATATTGTTGAGCTTAATCAAAGCTCTTTGCCAAGGGTTTTGATTAATAATGAATATAAGAGCTTGATAAAAAAAGATAAAATTTGCAAAAAATATGTAAATCAAAATATGTCAAAAGCAAATTTTTTGATTAAGGCTATGAATCAGCGTGCTGAAACCTTGTTAAAAGTATCACAACATTTGGTTGCTACTCAAAGACCTTTTTTTGAAAAAGGAATTGAGCATATAAAGCCTGTTAGCGCAAAAGAAAGTGCAGATGTTTTGGAGCTGTCTGAAAGCACGGTTTCTAGAGTTACGACAAATAAATATATGGCAACTCCGCAAGGGCTTTTTGAGCTTAAATACTTTTTTTCTAATAAAGCTGGGTCATATGTTGGCAATGAAGATGTGTCTACAATAACAATAAAACACAAAATTAAAAAGCTTATAGAAAATGAGGGTGCAAAGCCATATAGTGATGATAAGATAGCAGAAATTCTTGCGCAAGAGGGTGTAAAAATAGCGAGGCG
>CAYJIO010000016.1:0-2015 GCA_964370255.1 uncultured Azospirillaceae bacterium | reverse complement strand
GAGATTAAAAGCCACCCATGCTATAGTGCAAGCCTGTGGCGCAGATAACGCCTAAAACAGCGCCCCAAAATACTTCTGTTGGGGTGTGGCCAAGCAACTCTTTTAATTGTTGTGATTTTGTTTTTATGTTTGTTTTATAAAAGTCTTTCATCATTTGGTTTAATGACTTTGCCATTTGTCCTGAATCTCTTCTTAGACCTGCGGCATCGTGCATTACAACAACGGCATAGCCAAAAGATATTGCAAAAAATAATGAGTCAAAGCCACCAATAAGACCAACGCTTGTGGTTAAGGCGCAAACCCCTGAGGAGTGTGAGCTTGGCATTCCGCCTGTTGTAAAAAGTTGTTCATAGTCAAACTCTTTGTTTTTAATAGCACTTATAAAAAATTTTAGGACCTGAGCCATAAGAGTTGCTATTGCACCGCTAATAATGGCTTCAATTCCTGTGTTTAGTATTGTAATCTCTTGCATTTGTTTAGTCCTTATTCTTCTTGAATATCTTCGTTGTCTATTGAGTAGCCAGAGGCTCTGACTGTTCTTATATAATCTTCTCCGAGTTCGTTAAGTTTTTTTCTTAATCTTCTGATATGAACGTCTACAGTTCTTGATTCTACAAATATGTTATCACCCCAGATGCTTTTTAGCAAGAGGTCTCTTGAAAAAACTTTTTTTGGCTCTTCCATTAAGAGTTTTAATAATCTAAATTCTGTTGGACCTAGTTTAACTAAAACACCATTTCTGTAGACTTTTTTTTCTATAACGTCTACTTTGATGTCTTCAAAGTATAGTTCTGGAGTTATTTTTTTTTCTGGGGTTCTTCTGATTTGGGTTTTTACTCTTGCCATTAATTCTGGAATGGAAAACGGTTTTGTGACATAGTCATCGGCGCCTGCGCTAAGGCCTTTTATTTTGTCATCTTCTTGGCCTTTTGCGGTTAGCATTATGATGGGAATGTTTTTTATGTCTGGCTTTGAGCGAATTAATTTGCATATTTCAACACCGCTTAGTTCTGGCAGCATCCAGTCTAATAATATAACAGAAGGAGAGTTTTGTTCTATTTCTGCAATTGCTCTTGAGCCTCTTTGTTCTATAAATACTTTGTAGCCTTCTTTTTCAAGGTTGTATTTTAGCATTAGGGCAATTGCTTCTTCGTCTTCTATTATCATTATTGAGTGCTTCATTTTTGACCTCTTAGTTTTTTTATGTTTTTTGCATAATCACCATTAAAGATAAAGTTGCCAGCGACTAATGCGTCTGCTCCGGCTTTGATTATTTGTGGTGCGTTTTTGTCATTTATGCCGCCGTCTACTTCTATTATAATATCTTTGTTTAAGGCTCTTATTTCTTTTATTTTATCAATTGCTGTTGGCATAAACTCTTGTCCGCCAAAGCCTGGCTCAACACTCATTATTAAGACCATATCAATGTCTTTTATATATGGAATGATAGTGCGGGTTGATGTGCTTGGTTTTAAGGCGATGCCTGTTTTTTTTCCGGCTTTTTTTATGGTATTGATTATTTTTTGTGGGTTGTTTGATGCTTCTAGATGAAAGGTTATATAGTCAGCGCCTGCGTCTAAAAACCAGTTTATCATTTTTTCTGGCTCTTCAATCATTAAGTGAACATCTAGGGTTGTGCTTGTTGCTTTTTTAATTTGCTTTAAGATATGATTGCCAAATGTGAAATTGGGCACAAAGTGTCCGTCCATAATGTCTATATGGAGCCAATCTGTTTTTGCTTTTTTTAGTTTATCTAACTCTGATTTTAGGTTTGTAAAATCTGCTGATAATATGCTTGTTGATATTATTGTCATAAAAATATTATATATTATGATTGTTTTATAAATGGTTAATGTTTGTGGTCAAAAATAAAGCCCCAATAAATTGGGGCTTTAAAGAAGATTTTTTTAGTATCCTTGACCTAGAGTGTCTCCATAGTTTACTTGGCTGATGTTGCCGCTGTCAGAGATAGCGTAGTTAATTACTGCAGAAGCTGCTGCAATGATGCCAAGGCC
>CAYJIO010000015.1:0-12860 GCA_964370255.1 uncultured Azospirillaceae bacterium | reverse complement strand
ATTAATAGATGTTTTTTATGTGGTCTATATGTTTTGTGTTTTTTGCACAATTTATCTTGTGTTTAAAAAAAATTATATTAATATCTTTTCATATTTTAATTAAATATTTAATTATGCTTTTTGTGTTTTATCTTTGTGATAAATGCGTAATAATTATTATTAACTGTCTGTTTTATAAAAACACATATAAAATAGATATAAATACCTACAATTATGCGTAATTTTATTGATGGTTAGCGGAGTTAGAGAAGTCGATGAATAGATAATCTAACGCAGCGGGCGGTTTTAATAAAGAGATTTATTAAAACCGTTTTTTATATAAAAGTGTTTTCTATTCTTTGTTTTGCAAGCTTAAAATGGTTTTTGTCAAGCTCTATGCCTACAAAATCTCTGTTCATTCTTTTTGCTATAACCCCTGTTGTGCCAGAGCCCATAAAAGGGTCAAGAATGGCATCACCCTCTTTGGTTGAGGCTGTTATAATGCGCTCTAATAATGCCAAAGGCTTTTGGGTTGGGTGTTTGTTAAAGGCTTTTTCTTTGGTGTCTGGTGGGCAGATTGACCAAACGGTTCTCATTTGTTTGCCCTCGTTTTTGATAATATCTTTTGGAAAGTGGCCGTTTTTCATGGCGTCATAATTAAAATAATGCTTGCCTTTTTTGTCTTTTTTTGCCCAGATTAAGGTCTCGTGGCTTGCTGTAAAATATTTGCAAGACAAATTTGGGGCTGCATTTGGCTTAAACCACGCGACTTCGTTTAAGATGTGATATTTTTCTAACATTAAGGCAAGCCCGCAAGAATGTATTGAGTGATATGTGCCGCTTACCCAAATTGTGCCATTTGGTTTTAATAAGCGCTTGCATTCTTTGAGCCAATTTGTATGGAACTCAAAGTCTGTTAAAATATCCCCTCCCTTGTCCCAATCGCCTTTGTTGATTTTGACTAATTTGCCATTGATGCAGCTTGTGCCTGTTTTTGAGAGCATGTATGGAGGGTCTGCAAAAATCATATCAAAACTCTCGTTTGGCAGAGTTTTTAATATATTAAATAAATCATCATTATAAAGTGTTATTGTCATATTTTGATAATAGCCTTTGATTTTTATAATAAAAGAAGAATGTTTGAATGTGGGGAAAAGTTTTAGCCCAGTTCAAAGACTTCGTTTGGTTTTTTTGGATACTCGTCTAAATTAAGGGCAATTTGTTCTATTATTATATCTGCAAGGTCTATCTTGCCATTTATTATAATATCTGGGGCATCTTTACCTTCATTTTCTAGCTCTCTTTGTTTTTGATAATTTAATGATTTGTCAAAAAGCATATTGAAGTCTATGTTGTGTTTTTTATCAAAAACATCAAGCGAGATAACACTTTCTTGCTCTATTGTTGTTTTTATGCTGCCATCTATTGTAATGTAATTATTTTGTTGTCTTAAATATATAGTTGCTGAAAGTTCTTTTATTGACACCACTTTTAATATTTGAGCAATGTGTTGGTTTTGCTTGGTTGAGGTGGTTATTGTGTATTTTTTTTCTGCGCCTCTTAACTCATCAATTATTATTGGGTGATAAAAAATATTTTGCATATTAAAATTCCTTATGTATATTAATGTTATTATATTTAATATAGGAGTTTTAGTCAATGAAGAAATTAATATTATCAAGTTTTTTATTTTTGTGCGCTTGTTCGTCTGATGCATTTATTACAACACACGGAAGTTTGCCACCTCAGTCAAAAATTGAGCAATTAGAAATTGGAGATTCAAAGCAAATGGTCTTAAACACACTAGGCAGCCCTTCTAATGTATCTTCTTTGGATTCAAATACATGGATTTATATGGCATCAACCTCTAAAAAGATTGCTTTTTTGGAACCTGAGTTGATTTCAAGAGATATTGTTGTTGTGGAATTTGGTGCTAATAATACAATAAAATCAATCTCTAAAAAAGATGAGTTGTCTGGCAAAGAGGTTGTTGTTGCAACAGAAGAGACATCTATTAAAGGCGCTGAAAAAGATAAAAACTTTTTTGAAAAAGCTTTTGGAAAACTTAATCCAAATCTTGCGCAATAATGCATAAATTTGCGCTTATTCCAATTTTATTTGGGTTGGGAATCGGCACTTATTTTGCTTTGCCATTTGAGCCAAGTATATGGATTTCGCTTGGTGTTATTGAAGCTTTGATTATTTTGGCTATAATTTGGCGATATTATCCGTATCGCCTTATTATTTTGGGGTATATAGGCGTTTTTGTTTTGGGTTTTTCAAATATTGAATTAAAAACACAATATTTGAAAAATATCGAATCTATAAAAACTGAAGAAACTGTCTATATTAAAGGTGAAATAACTTCAAAAGATTATAATTCTAGAGGCAATCCTCGGTATGTTATATCAGATGTAACAGATTTTGATGATAGTGCTATATTTCATAAAATTAGAGTTAGTATTGCTGGGTCTGACTTTAAGATTGGGCAATGCATTGAAACAGTTGCAACTTTAATGCCTCCTTTTAAGGCGCCTTTTTTTGGTGCTTATGATTTTTCTAAAAAGGCTTTTTATGCAGGCTTGCAGGCAAATGGATATGCAACTACTCATGCTTATGAGGTTGAGTGTGGTAATAAAAAACTACATATAATGTCTGATATAAGAGAAAAAATTATAGATAATATATATAAGTCAATTCCTAACTCTGAGGCTGGAATTGTGGCTGCATTGGTGGCCGGAGAAAAAGGTAGGATATCTAAAAAAATTATAGAACAATATAGAGATTCTGGCTTGGCGCATGTTCTTTCTATTTCTGGAATGCATATGAGTATGATTGCGGGGTTTATGTTTTTGTTAGTTAGAAGCTTATTATCTCTTGTTCCGTTTATTGCGTTGAAATATAATATAAAAAAGATATCTGCTGTATTTGCCTTGGTGGCTGCAACTTTTTATTTGTTTATTAGTGGTGCTTATGTGCCTGCACAAAGAGCATTTATTATGATATTTATTGTGTTTTTGGGTGTTTTGTTTGATAGAACCGCAATTTCTATGAAAAACATTGCAATTGCTGCTATGATAATATTGATAATTTCTCCTGAGGTGTTAATCTCTCCTAGTTTTCAGATGTCTTTTGCAGCAGTGTTTTGTATGGTTGCTTTTTATGAAAAGTATTCTTCTTTAATATATAAAAAAATTAAAAGGTATGGTTTTTTTGTTTCTTTTATTATAGGTTTGTTAATTGCAGATTTTATTGCAAGTCTTGCAACGCTTCCTTTTGCGATTTTTCATTTTAATAAAATTGCTTTATATACAACTTTTGGTAATTTGCTTGCAGGCCCTATTATTAGCTTTGTTATAATGCCATTTATTTTGATATCTCTTTTATTTATGCCCTTTGGATTTTATGAGCTGCCGTTAAAAATGGTTGAGCTTGGGGTGTTTTATATGAATAAAATAACTTTTTATGTATCTTGTCTTGATGGGGCTACTATAAATGTTTTATCTATGCCTGTGTGGGCTTTTATATTAATTATATTTGGAATGCTTTTTTTATGCTTGTGGCAAAGCAAGCTTAGACTTTTGGGCTTTGTTGCGATTGCGATTGGTTTTTTGAGCTTGCTTTTTGTTGAAAAACCACAATTTGTTAATATGAAAAACCCTTCAAGATTTGAATTGATGCTTATTGAACAAAAATATGGAAAGGTAAAAACCCAAAATAAAAAACCTTTTGGAGCCGTGGTTTATTACAATAAGGTTAAAAAGTTAAACCAAAATAGGCCTTGGCATAAATAATTTATTGTTTTTTAATAAATTTATGTTATTAAGGTTTGTTATGAATAATATATATAAAATTGTAAGAAATAATCAAAATTCATATTTCTGGATTATGCAACTGTTGCCAAAGGCACAAAGAGTGGCGGCTTATACTCTTTTTGCTTTTAATTATCATATTGAAAAAGAAATAGTTAAAAGTGCTATTAAAAGAGAGGAAAAAATTGAGTTGTTAAACGCTTGGAGTCAAGAAATTGACAACATTTTTGATGCAAATAAAACACCTCAGACAGAAATTGGCCGAAAGATTTATAAAAACTGTATGCGTTTTGGGTTGGAAAAAAGACTTTTTACTAGAGTGGTTAATGGATATAGAGAAAGTTTGTGCGCTGATTTATTCTGCCCCAGTTTATTTGAATATAAAAGATTTTGCAGAAATGTTTATGGGGCAAAGATTGAGATGGCTCTTAAGGTATTAAGACAAGAAGATGAAGAAATATCTGCATTAATGGCAAACTTCATCCACCCCGTTGTGGCGCTTGAAAATATGAAAGAAGATTGTCAAATGGGGTTTGTTTATATCCCAAAAGAGTTTTTAGAAAAATTTGAGATTAATCTTTCATCAGGGCAAGATATATTGACAAATGTAAGACTTATAGACGCAAGGGTTGAGATGCTTGAGTATGCGCAGTCTAATCTTAAGGAACTTGAAGATTATTATCCAAATATTGAAAAACAATCATTAAAGCTTATTAAAGGATTTGTTAATATATATAAAAAGTATTTAGATATTATGCAAAACAGAGGAATGGAGGTTATTACTCCAAAACCAATAATCTCAAATTTTTCTAAATTAAAGATAATCTTAAAAAATATGTTAGGTTAATAAAATGGAAATTACAGTATTAAAAAACGGAACAAGAATTATATCTGAATATAGAGATCATACACAATCTGTGTCTGCTGGAGTATATATTCATACTGGGTCTTCTTTTGAAAAAAAAGAAGATAATGGAATTTCTCATTTTTTGGAACATATGTTTTTTAAGGGCACAAAAAAAAGAACCTCTTTGCAAATATCTGAAGAAATAGAAAATGTTGGCGGACAACTTAATGCATATACTGGAAGAGAGTTTACGGCTTATTATGCAAAAGTCTTAAAAGAACACACAGAGCTTGCGGTTGATATTATTATGGATATGTTGCAAAACTCAACTTTTGAAGAAGAAGAGCTAATTAAAGAAAGAGAAGTAGTTGTGCAAGAAATTAAACAAGGCTATGATGATCCGACAGATATTATTTTTGACTATTTGCAGGAACAAGCTTTTCCTAATCAAGCACTTGGAAGGCCAATTGCTGGGCTTGAAGAAAATCTATATAACTTTGATAAAAAAGCATTAGATGACTATATAAAAAATCATTATTCTCTTGAAAATATGACCTTTGCTGCGGTTGGTAATATCAAACATCAAGAATTTGTTAAGCTTATTGAAAATAGATGCAATTCATTTAACAAAAATAATAATTTTATGATAGAAACACCTCAATATGGTGGAGGAATTAAAGTTGAAAAAAGAGATATCAAACAAACACATCTATGCCTTGGTTTTGAGGGAGTTAATTATAACTCAAAAGATTATTATACAGTATTGTTAATGTCTTCTATTCTTGGAGGGGCTATGAGCTCTAGGCTGTTTGTTGAAGTTAGGGAAAAGTTGGGACTTGCTTATAGTGTTTATAGCTATGCAACATCTTTTAAGAACTCTGGCTTGTTTGGCATATATGCAGGCACAACAAAAAAAGAAATTAAAAAACTTGTGCCAACTATTATAAAAGAGATTAAAAAAATATCTAATAATGAGGTTTTAGATATCGAACTTGAGCGCGCAAAAAACCAGCTAAAAGCAAATATGCTGATGGCGCTTGAGAGCTCATCTTCATCATTGGAGATTTTTGCAAGGCAATATTCTTTGTTTGGCAGAAGGATACCTATTAGTGAAATGGTTGAAAAAATTAACAATGTTGACAAGAAACAAGTTATGGATATTGCAAAAAAAATATTTGCTTCCAAGCCAACATATATATTGCTTGGCGATATTGGTGAATATATGAGTTATGATGACTTATGCAAGCAAATAATCTAAACAGCATAAACATTTATTTAGCAAATCCCCGAAGTTTTTGTTTTGGTGTTGTTAGGGCTATTGATATAGTAGAAGAAACGCTTAAAAGATTTGGCGCGCCTATATATGTTATGCATGAGATTGTTCATAACAAACATGTTGTTAATAACTTTAAGCAAAGAGGGGTTGTTTTTATTGATGACTTATTTGAGATAAATCAAAAAGACAAACCTGTAATAATTTCAGCACATGGTGCAAGCTTGGATATATATAATAAAGCAAAAGATTTTGGTATTGAGGTTGTTGATGCAACCTGCCCTTTGGTTAAAAAAATTCAAGATAAAGTTGTTGAGCTATATAAAAAGAATAATGAGATTATTATAATTGGAAAAAAAGATCATCAAGAAATAGTAGGAATATTGGGGCATATTCCCAATAAAAATAATGTTTATGTTATAAAGTCTTTGGATGAAGCTAAACGTTTGCATATTAAGAATTGCAAAAAACTTGGGCTTGTTTGTCAAACCACATTAAGTGTTGATGAAACAAAAGAAATATATGACTATTTATTAAAGACATATCCTGAAATTGAGTGTCAAAAAACAATTTGTATGGCAACAACAAAACGGCAGCAAGCTGTAAAAGAGGTTTGTAAGAAAACGGACTATTTTATTGTTGTTGGGTCTAAAAACTCTTCAAACTCAAAGGCGTTGCAAAACATTGCAATGCAAAATAATGTAGACAAGGCGGTTTTGGTTGATGACTATAAAGAGATTAATTGGCAAGAGTTATTATATAAGTCATCTGTTGGGATTAGTGCTGGAGCCTCAGCACCACCACATTTAGTTGAAGAAATCATCGAACAAATAAAAAGTCGTTATGAAAAAATTAATATATTTGATGTAGATATTAAATAATATTTAGATAAAGGAGATTTTATAATGTCTAGGGCTTATGATATATTTCAGAAACTTATATATTTTGGAGAAGATGCTCTTGATGAGTTTATTATGAACTTTCAGACAGAAGAGTTATTTTTAGACTTTAAGCAAGTGCTTAATGTTTCTGGTAAAAACCACGTGTCTATGCACAGAGATGATAGAAAAAACTTGGCAAAAGCTATATCTGGCTTTGGCAACTCTGAGGGGGGTGTTATAATCTGGGGCGTTGAATGCTCAAGAGATACTGATATTGGGGATGTTGCAAAAGCAAAAACAAAAGTAAAAAATGTATATAGATTTTTAAGCTGGGTTGAAAATGCTATATCTGGTTGCACAATACCATCTCATAACTCTGTTAGAAACCATATTGTTAGCGCTGATGAAAATGGTGATGGATTTATGGTTACATATATTCCAAAATCTGAAATAGCACCGCTGATGACTACTATGGGAAATAAAATTTATATCAGATCTGGCTCAAATAATGTCCCTGCCCCATACTCTGTTATTGCCGGAATGTTTGGCAAAGAACCGCAAGCAAATGTTGAAATTTTATTAGATAATAAAATGCTTGATGTTATTGAAAACACTCAGATTGATGTTTTATACCCAAAGTCAATTGATAATCCGCCAAAAGAATATGTGAAGCTGTCTTTTTCTGTAAGTATTAAAAACAACAGCAATATATTGGCAAAAGATTTATATGTGTCTTGTAATAGTGAAAATGATGGTGGTGATTATAATAAAGTTAGGTATTATAACTTTAATCACATGGAAAGTATTCCCGCTGTTTCTGGGCAACTTAATCTTGTGTCAAAAAATGAGTTTAAGCTCCCTCCTAGAGGCAATATCAAATGCTTGGACATTGACCTTATTTTTGCTCCAAACGACATTGAAGATGACTTTTTATTAAATGGAGTGATTGGAGCACATGGAAGTGTGCCTAAAGATTTTAGGATTCATCTTTCAAAAAACAAATTACGTTCTTTTGTTGCAAGTGTTATAAAAACTGAAGATAAAGACGCTTTGATTAATGAATTTTTTAGAGAGTATTTTAACTATGCAGGTTGATATATGGACAGATGGCGCTTGCTCTGGCAACCCTGGCCCTGGTGGTTGGGGAGTTTTGTTGAGATGTAACGGAGTTGAAAAAGAGCTTTCTGGATTTGAGGCAGAGACGACAAACAATAGAATGGAATTAAGAGCAGTGATTGAGGCGCTTAAGGCTCTTAAGAAAAGTTGCGATGTGATGATATATACAGACAGTAAGTATGTTATGCAAGGTGTTTTGGAGTGGCTTGAAAACTGGAAGAGAAATAACTGGAAGACTAGTAACAAAAAGTCTCAAGTCAAGAATGTTGATTTGTGGCAAGAGCTTGATGAACTGCTTAAGAGTTATAATATTAAATGGCAATGGGTAAAAGGACATAGCGGAAATATTGAAAACGAACGTGTTGATACATTGGCAAGAGAGGCAATAAGAAATATATAAAAAAAACTCCTCATCTGAGGAGTTTTTGATTAACCTAAAAAGGCGCCGAATGACTCTTTTTCTTTTCTGACAAGCTTTTCTGCAGTTTTAAGAGCGTCATAATATTTTTTTTCTGATACTTGTTTGGTTATGTCTTCTAAAAAATGACCTAAACTTGGAGCTGCTTCTTGCAAATCTTTTATGTATTCAAAATATAAGTCCTCAAGCTCTTTGTTATATGTTTTGCTTAAATACATTTGTTGAACAACAAAGTATATTCTTTTTGATGGAGTGTTTGCATCTTTTGCTCTTAAGATAAATTTTTCTCTTAAAATTGGGACATCTCCATCAATATAAAATCTGATTCTTGTATCTGCATTAGTGATTAGGGCATCTCCTATAATAATGCTTTCATTTGGTTTGAGCTCTATTTTTAATGGCATATAATTTCTCCTTTGGTAGAGAGCATATATTTTTTATTAAATTTTGCAACATTTTTTTAAGAAGTTTTATAAAAAAGTTGCTCATTAAAATTTATATGTTATTTTTTTATTATGAAAACATATATAATTAAAAGATTGGCTTTAATCCCCTTAACATTATTTGGCATTTTGTTATTAAATTTTGTTATTATTCAGCTTGCTCCTGGAGGGCCTGTTGAACAAATGCTTGCAAAATATCAAGGACTTAACACATCTTCTTCTTTATCTTCTGGTGCGTCTATTGCTCATAATCCTAACAACTC
The DNA here is from genome assembly GCA_964370255.1 of uncultured Azospirillaceae bacterium. GTDB lineage: Bacteria > Pseudomonadota > Alphaproteobacteria > RF32 > CAG-239 > JAWXUC01. The sequence continues at coordinate 3,828 of CAYJIO010000015.1, read as the reverse complement.
AACTTATAAAGGCTCTGAGGGGGTTAGTGAAGACTTAAAAGCTGAGCTTGAAAAGCAGTTTGGATTTGACAAGCCATATTATGAGCGTTTTTTTATGATGCTTAAAAATTATGCAACGTTTAATCTTGGAAAAAGCTTTTATTCTGATAAGAGTGTAATTGAGCTTATTGTTGAAAAAATGCCTGTTTCTGTGTCTTTGGGGTTATGGTCTACGCTTTTAATATACTTAATATCTATTCCTTTGGGGATTAAAAAAGCCGTAAAAGACGGAAGCAATTTTGATTTTTATTCATCTTTATTTGTTATTATTGGCTCTGCAATTCCTGTTTTTTTGTTTGCGGTGTTTTTAATCGTTTTTTTTGCAGGTGGAACTTATTTTGATTGGTTTCCCTTAAAGGGGCTTGTTTCAGATAATTTTGAAGAGCTATCTTTATTTGAAAAAGTTGCTGATTATTTTTGGCATATTACCCTACCCGTTATTGCTATGGCAATTGGAGGGTTTGCAAGCCTTACAATGCTTACAAAAAATTCTTTTTTGGATGAAATCAATAAGCCATATATCATAACTGCAAAAGCAAAAGGTTTAAGCGAAAACAAGGTCTTATATAATCACGTGTTTAGAAATGCTATGCTCTTGGTTATTTCTGGTATGCCTGCAATGTTTATTAAGATGTTGTTTACGGGATCTTTACTAATTGAGATTATATTTTCTTTAGATGGGCTTGGGTTGTTGGGTTATCAGGCAATTTTGACAAGAGATTATCCAATTATATTTGGGACACTTTATGTTTTTGCATTACTTGGGCTTGTGTTGAAGCTGGTTTCTGATGTTTTGTATAATGTAATTGACCCTAGAATAAAATTTAATTAATTTTGTTGTTGCTTTTTGTCTATAAATGTGATATATTATATATAAATAAGGAGTTTTGAAATGAATATATTGACAGAAATTTTAAATAAAGGGAAAACTGCAAAGAAGGCTATTCCTGAGCTGGTTGCATATTCTATAGACAAGATTCAGCCTGAGAGAGCACTGCTTACAAAAACAATAAAAGAAAGCGAATTTGATAATATTAGGGGTGTGATTTCAAAATACAATCCTGAGACCTTGTTTACCCAAGGAAAAAATGATAGAAACTTAAAAAACAATCTTATTGCTGATATGACCAGAACCCACGGATTTTCTGTGTCTTTTGAAGATGGGAAAATTAATGTTTTTGGCAAGCTTGATAGAGAAAAAATTAAAGAACTTGCTTATTTGTTTCATTTAATGGGGGTGGAGAACTTTGAGTTCTCTGACGGAACTGGGCGTTTTAATGAGGATTTTGCAAAAGATTTTCAGAGCGTTTGGAATGAGAGTTATAATACAGAAGATAAAAACCAAGCTCCAAAATATGAAAGAATTGGCCATAAAAAAAATGCACCAAGCTCTTTTACAATGCAAGATGATGTTAATATTGCAAGAGATCATGTTGAAAGATGGCAAGAAGGATTTAAGCGTGGTCCAGATGTCTTGAAATGGGGTGGCTTGTTTAGTGATGGTTTTACGCTAAAAGTTTATTCTACTCCAAAAGCAAAGAAAGAGTCTGGAAAGGAAGGAAAATGGTATCAACAAAACTGGGATATCTACTTGGGGATGAAAAGAAGAAAAGACGGGACTTCATCATTCTTCTTTGATATGCCTCCCGGAAAACAACTTAGTGAAGATGATGCTATACAATTTGCTATGATGGCAAAAAAAACAGGGATGACCCATATGACACTTGACCACAACCTTCATGAATTGGAAAGAGGCAGTATTGCAATTGCTATGATAAAAAAAGGCATTGTGCCTGTTATGAAGCCAGATATTCCTATTATTTATAAAATTTGTGTAGATGCATTGGACAAAGAGGTTGCAAAACCTATGATGACTGTATCTGAGAAAAACGAAAATATAGAAAAGCTCTTAAAACAAATAAAAGTTAATACTATGGAGGCAACTGGAAAGCCATTTCCTGAGAATGATAATATGAAAAAAATTGTTCTTGATATGGAAATGAGAGTTTTGGAAGGTTATTTGACCAAAGAAAGAAAAGATAATGATATTGACAAAGCTCCTGTATTAATGCCTCTTTCTTTATATCATGGTAAAGATATTGTCAAAATTAGAAAGTTAATTGATGAGAATGAAAATATTGCTATAAAACATAAGATTGAACTAAAAAAAGAATTAATTTCACAGGTTAAAGCTACAAGTCCAAAAGACCTTGCGGTTAAGAAAGAAATCTCTAACACGGAACTGAATATCTTAAAACAAAATTTGGAATATTTTGAAAATGAACCTTTGATAAACTTGTCAGACTATAATTCATATAATACAAAAGAAGTGTTAAAAGATATTACGAAGCATCCATCTCTTAATACTGACAAGAAGTTAGAGAAAGAAAAAGAGTTTTTAGAGCAGATTAAAACGTTTAATAATAAAAATTATGGCAGCGTCTTAAATGATAAAGACCCTGAGTTAACAAAAGTTATGAAATCAATAAAAGCAACTGTTGATATGCAAGTGATTTTTAACGGAAGCGGAGGACTTAAAGAAGAGCTTAATAAAGCAATTGCATCTGGCGATAAAGAAGAAATATATATTGCAGCAAATCTTTTAACAAACTTGATGCAATATTATTACGAAAAATTAAAGGAATCAAAAACACTTGCTCCATCAGACCCAAACTTTTATAAAAAAGGATTTAATTCTCCAAAATCAAGAAAAAAATATGAAGATGAAATTGCAGTCATAAAAGGAGCAACTTCAGGTGCTGCTTATGATAGAGAGTTAAAGAAGAAATGTGCAATTGCTGAAAAAATGCAACAAGACGTTATGGAAAAAATCAACAATGATTTTGAGGTTGGATATAGTAAAAAAACTGCAATAACTCCTGTGAAGTTTCCGGTTGTTTATACACGTTAATAAAAAAAAGTGGCTTTTGCCACTTTTTTTATGCTCTGCTTCTTCTGTTTTTTAATTGCTTTATATAATTTTGCGCAATTAATTTCTTTTGACTGATATGTCTTACGCATTTTAATTTTGTTGATTTTTTTAATTTATTTTCTTTAACTAATTTTGTTAAAAGCTTTTTGTCATCAATAGTTGCTTTTTTGGAGACAAATGAATTTATCTCTCCATATTTTTTGCGAGTTACAATATTGTAGCTATAATCTGAAACATCTTTGCCATTGATAAACGTTGCTGCATGCCCTGACTTGTGTTTTTGATTTGATGAGTATATTGCAATCAACCCATTTGGGGCACTTTTTGAGTCTTTTATATCAAAATTAATTTTTACAAAATTTGGGTCTTTTTTAAGAACCTCTATACCTTGATATGCGTGCCTTAAGTTTTTATTTGATGTAAGATTAATATTGCCTGCATTTTTTAATGTTGATTTTACATATCTAAAGCAATAAGTTTGTTCACCTTGCTTGGGTTTGCCTTTCTTTACTATTTTTAGAGCTTCTTTTTCAATATTTTTCATCAAGTTATCTGGCTTGATTTGCTCTAATTCTTCTTTTGAAAACGTGTAATCTTTTAACTCAAAGTTTTCTAATGAAATTAAGTTTTGTTCTATTAAAGCATCTGCAATAGCATCTGGAGCTAAGGTCTCTAATGGCTTTGATTGTTTTGAAGATAATATCTCGGTTTTGTTTTTGTTGTTATCTTTTTCTTCAAAGTTAGCTTTATTTTCATTTTTTAAGAATGTTGGGGTTAAAGATAAAATTGTGCCTAATATTATTGCTCTTGCTTTTTCTATTCTGTATTTGTTTTTTTTATGTTTTATTTTTTTAATA
>CAYJIO010000014.1:8113-13190 GCA_964370255.1 uncultured Azospirillaceae bacterium | reverse complement strand
GGTGTTTTTTGTAGTGTAGTAAGAACTCAATGAAAAAAGAAGATGTAACACAGTCAGAAGAGTATGTTCAAAAAACAAATCGAGTTATTTTAATAATCGGTATTGTTTCTTTGTTTTTATTTGTCTTGGGCATTTTCTTGCTACAAGGAACTTCATCAGTAGGTATAGAAGAAGAGTTTCTTGTAGAGGGAACAGATGACGGGCTTGGCTTTACAGAGCCAGACATAAACCAAGATAATATAGAGTTTTTAGATATAGAAGACAAAGGCGATGCCATTACAATGGACCCCAACCCCGTTCCAATGGGCAAAATTGTTTTAGGCACAGAGGCAAAAAACGTATTAACAGTCGGCACAAACGGAAGGGTTGCCATAACAATAGACACAGTAGAGCTAGCAGACCCACCCCATGAAGGCTTTGTTTTTGAAAATACTTGCAATAACGTTCGCCTCTCGGGAGAAAAGACGTGTGATATCTCAATGTCATGGCGTCCAGTAGTTGCCGGAAACGTTCAAAACAATTTTATCATCTCTTGGTATGAAACAAACCTTGGCAAAAAAAGCCTAAAATCTGCAAAAGTTCCAGTAATTGGCAACGCAATAACTGTTCAAGAAGCCCGCTTGCTTGCGCAAAAGAATAAAGAAAAAGAAGCTTCTACAAAACCTGTGGTCTCAAAAAGATATGCGTATGGACCAAACGGAGAAATAATAGGATACATAGATGAAAACGGCAACGTAATAGATGCCAATGGCAACATAATTGGCAGAGTAAACGAGCACGGTCTGGTTGTAGACAAAGATGGCAACATAATTGGTGTTGCAGGCAATTTAAGAGCAGTGCTTGATGAAAACGGCAATATAATTGGTTATATTGGCTCAGACGGGCTAGTTTATGACAAAGACGGCAACGTAATTGGCAGAAGACTCTCCGACGGCACGGTAATAGACAATGATGGCAACGTAATTGGCAAAAGGGTTAATATGGGTCTTGTTTATGACAAAGACGGCAACATAATCGGAAGAGTTTTGCCAGACGGCACTGTTGTAGACCTCAACGGCAATGTAATAGGCAGGGTTTTACCAGACGGCAGCGTTGTAGATAAAGATGGCAATATAATTGGCTGGGTTGCTCCGCAAGGGCAAAGTGTTGTAGATAAAGATGGTGAGCTCTTGGGCGTTGTTATGCCAAATGGCACCGTTGTTGATGCAGACGGAGGTTTGGTAGGTTATTTAGGAGATGACGGAACCGTAATAAGCGCAAACTTTAAGGGGCAGCCTGTTTATGACAAAGACGGAAATCTAATAGGCTATGTCGGAGAAGATGGTAATGTCTATGACAAAGACGGCAACTTAATTGGCAGAATTTTGCCAGACGGCACAGTTGTTGACAAAGATGGCAACATAATTGGCTCAATAAAAGCAGAAAAGATAGGAGCACTGGTCGACACAAGCTTGATAGCAGTAGACTCAAAAGGCGACTACCTTGGTTCAATATCAAGCAACGGAACCGTAAAAGACACAAACTCAAATGAAATAGGCAGGCTTCTCCCCTCAGGCGTAATAAAAGACATTTCAGGAGCCTCAATCATTGGCAAAGCAATAAGAGGTGGCGTTGTAGTCGGCTATGGCTGCAAAAAGCTAGGTTATTTAACGCAGAATGCAAAGATAGAAAACAATGGCAAAATAGCTCAATTAAGACTGCTCCCAAGCGGAGACGTTCTTAACAACGAGGGAACATACGTTGGCTCTATAGCTCAAAGCGGCAAGGTCATAAATAATGATTGCGTTATAATCGGAAGAACTTATGGAGACGGCTCTGTCAGAGGTGATGAGGGCGAGTATGTTGGATGCGTATTGCCAAACGGCCAAGTTGTTGATGAAAACTTTAATATAATAGGAGGCGTTATTCAACAAGGCTTTGCCTTAAGTTTTAGCAACGCATATATGGGCAACATCGACTCCTCTGGCTTATTAAAGGACGCAAGCGGAGACGTTATAGGTTGTGTTGGCATAAACAATTATATCTTAAACAAAGAAAAAGGCTACGTCGGAAAAGTTTATACAAATAAACTCGGCTTTGATACAAGGGGCAACTACATAGGCCAAGTAGACCAATACGGTGTATTAAACAACAAAACACTAGGCAAACTAAAGTTCTTTAACAATATGCTAATCGATGAAAAAAACGAAATTAAAGGCTTTGTTTTAGATGAAAAAAAATATTACACAAGTAAAGATAACACAAAAAAAGCTTACACATTTATAGACGCAAAAGCTTATGATGTAAACAGTGGCAACAATTTAGGAAGCCCGCTTAATCAAAAAAGTTATTTTTATGATAACACAGCCCTTCAGTCATATTTGCCAAAAACAGTAATGGATTTTTATGGCAATTTATTAGGTTATAGTGTTTTTGGCGGCAATGTTCTTGATATAAATGGAGAGCTTATAGGCAGACTAGATAGTCAAAAAAGATTTATAAACAATAACAACCAAATTGCTGGCGGCACCATTGTTGACGGCGCAGCCATAGGTTATGACGGCACATATTTAGGACACGCAGACGCCATTGGCAACGTCTTAAATGAAGGTGGCTCTGTTGTTGCATCTGTTAGTTCAGACAAAAAGATATTAAACACCAACAAAGAAGTTATAGGAGAGCTTATCTCGCAAAGCGCAACCGTAAACAAAAGAGGCTATAACAGTGGTTATGTTAACTTATACGCAGAGATATTTGGAAAAGACTCAAGCATACTTGGGGTTATTCTTCCAGGCGGTTTTTCAAGCAATGGCTCAGCATTGGTAAAAGACGGAATTGCAATTGACTTTGCCGGAAACGTTTTAGGCCTTGCTACAAGCAACGGATTGGTTTTTAGCAAAAACAACATAAGCTTAGGAAGAGTTTTGCCAAACGGCTCAATAATAGGCATTGGCGGAAACATAATAGGAGAAGTCATAAAGGCAGACATCATAATTGATAACACAGACAAAGTTATTGGAACAATAGCTTTTGACGGAGAGGCCATAGGTCTTGACGGTTCTTCAATAGGCAAGTTAACAGGCTCTGGTTTTGTCTTTGACTTTCAGGGCAAAATAATAGGCAAAGCCTATATGATTGGCTCAAGCGTTTTGGGCTCAGACGGCAAATATTTAGGAAGACTTTCTGCCCAAGGCAGGGTGATTGATAACAAAAACAAAGACATTGGCTATATAAAAAGCAATGGCTCATACATAGATTTAGATAAAAAAGTAGCAGGCAACGTTTTAACAGAAGTTGTTAAAGGTGGGGGAAACTAAGCAATGAAAAAAAGAGTTTTAACAACAGTTTTTACATTAATTTTTTCTTTTTCAAGCACTGTTGCTTATTGTGCAGAAATCACTGCAATAGACTTTTTTGGCAAAGTAATAGGAAAAGTTTTGCCAGACGCAAAAGTAATTAACTTAGAAAGCAATATAATAGGCTCAATCAACTCAGACGGACAGGTCATAAACCTAGAAGGTGACATCGTGGGAGGCATTGCTCCACAAGGTGTTGCAATCGGAAACGACTTCAAGCTGTTAGGACACCCAAACCAACAAGGAGAAATAATAACTCCAAGCGGCAAAACAATAGGAAGAGTCTTGCCAAATGGGTTGGTTGTTGATGACGCATTTTTTGTTATAGGCGCGGTCTTATTTCCTGGCATAGTTTATTCAGACTCTGGAGAATACATAGGAAGACTAGGTGGAGATGGCTTATACACAAACATAGAAGGAACACCTGTTGGCTTTATAACTCCAGATGGATACGCATATAAAAAGGTTGTAGACAAATACGTTTTAGAAGGAAGATTAATATCATCAAAAATGGTTTTATCTCTGCAAGGAGAGCTTATCGGCTCAATAAACCCAGACGGAAGTGTTCAAGATTTTTCAGAAAAGCCCATTGGCAGAGTAGCCGCCAACGGCTTTGTCTATGACAACAACAAACAGGTTGTTGCAAAAATTTCAAAACCAGCATACGCGTTTGACAACATAGGCAGCCCAATAGGTTTTGTTACCTATGACGGAAAAGTCTCAAGCAAGCAAAACAACGACAACAAAGTTTTTTATAACAACTCTATAATAAATAACAATCTTGAGCTAATAGGATTCTCGCTAGATGCAAACACAACCGCAACAGATTTAAAAGGCAACTTTTTAGGCGTTGTTTTGCCAACAGGGGCTGTTGTAAAAGGCGCTGAAACAAAGGGCTTTATTAGTGCAAGAGGGGTTGTCTTAGACACAAACGGAGACATCATAGGCAAAATCGCCTCAACAGGCCCAGTTTTTGACTACAAGTCAGACGTAGTCGGCCATGCTCTTTTTGACGGCAAAACATACAATATGAGCGGCGCATCAAACGGATACATAAAAGGCGCAAGCTCATATGACAACTCAGGCAAAATAGTAGGGGAGGTCTACTCACCAAGAGCAGCCTATGAAAAAGACAACACGTTTATAGGAATAAGCGGTGTAACAAACAAAATTGCATCTTCACAAAACGATGTGATTGCCACAATGTTTGGCTATGTGTTCAACCAAGACGGAACATTAATTGGGCAATCTCTTGGCTTAGATTACATATATAACCCTCAAGGTTCAATAATTGGCTTAATAACAGCGCAGGGCTTAGCTTCTTCATTCTCTCAAGTTACACTTGGCTCAATCTTAGGAACAGGATTTGTTGTAGATGAGCTAAACAAGATTATAGGAAAAACTTTTTTAGCCCAATATCTTGACAGCTCAAAAGGTTTATTAAATCTCTTAATCTCAGAAACAAACGCTGTCTTAAACAAAGGCGCAAAAGTAGAGGCCAAGATTCTGCCAGATACCTCAGTTATAAAAAGCACTTCTCAAAAATCTGTTGAAACAATGCCTCAAATAGGCAACGCATATAATAACATAATGGCGGTTTCATACAATGGAACATTGCTAGGATATGTTGATTATGACAACTTTTTAAGAGATTTCTCAGGCTCTAAAATCGGCTCAGTTTCATCAGGCGGAGTTGTTGTTGACAACAGTGGCTATCCAATAGGTGAGGTTGTTTCCCTAGG
>CAYJIO010000014.1:0-8013 GCA_964370255.1 uncultured Azospirillaceae bacterium | reverse complement strand
TGCGTATCTCCTCAGGGCTTCATAAAAAAAGAAGGCGCAATCATAGGGGGCGTTGTTGAGTTCTATCCAGTTATGGACTTTTCAAAATCCATAATAGCAAGAAGCATCATAGATGGCAAGGTCGTCGATGAAGATAGCCTAAACATTGGCTATATGCAACCAAGCGGTGGTGTTGTTTCAAGTTCTGGCGAGCCGTTAGGACTGTTATTTAAGTATAAATATGCATTTGACAATAATGGCAATTTTTTAGGCATAATAAACCAAAACGCAGAAGTAATAAGCAACGATTCAAGTGTCGTAGGACAAGTCTATTATGACGGCACAGTTTTTAGCTCAAACAAAGAAGTTGGTTATGCTTTATATGACTTATATGTATATAACAAAGACTTTATCCCAGTCGGATACATTAATTTGTCTGGCAAGGCAATTAGCTTTTCAGGTGCATCTTTAGGCAACATAGAAAGAGGCTTTGTCATAAACCAAGAAAATGAGGTTATAGCAAGAGGCAATAGAGATTATTTTATAAGAGATGACAACTATTCCATAATAGGAGAACTGCAGCTAAAAGGTGAGTTGATTAACTTAAGCGGTCAAACAATCGCATCTATTAACTCAGCAGGAGAGTTAATAACAAAAGACAACAAAAAAATCGCAAAAGCAAGACCTCTCCAATATTATAGTGGGTTTAGACAGCTAAGAGGAACAAGCTTTGCCTTAGACGTCAACGGCAATGTCTTAGGCTTTGTAGATGACTTTGGCAACGTCTATGACAACAACAACAATTTAATTGGCAAAAGAAAAACAGATGGCTCAATCATAGATAGCTTAGGCAAAAAAATCGGCAGCATCATAAACAACCAAGATGCATACGACAAAGACGGAGAAAAGGTTGGCACCATAACCTCAGATGGCACAGTTGTAGATACAAACGGAGAAACAATCGGCAGACTAAATAATAAAGGCGAGGTAGTAGACAACAACGGAAACATTATTGGCGGCATTGGCAAAAATTGGTATAAAAAAGCAGATACCAAAGATATAGAAAGCAAAAAAGAGCAAATTAAAGACTACATTCGCTCAATGAGTATTGCCCTAACTCCAGACGGAGAATATCTAGGAGAAATATTAGAGGACGGCTCTGTTGTAGATAAAAACGGCAACATCTTAGGTAAAAGACAGCCAGATGGCTTAATAATAGATGATGAAGGCACGCTAATAGGCACAGAAGAAGCAGACAGCGCCAGCCGTGCAATAGATGAGGTTTTTGTTCCAGCGGGCTCCTTTGGCGATGGTGGAGCTTATGGAATAGGCCAAGGCCCAACAAACCTTGGCCCTGGCGGCGGTCACGGCCCCGGAGAGAGATATGATCCACAAAGAGCCCAAGCGCTATCCTTTGCTCAGCAACGCGCTCGTCAAAACTCTGCGGTCGGAGGCGTAAAGTCGAGTTATAGTCCATCTAGCTTTGATTATATGCAAGACAACTGGGAGGGTGTTGACTCAGACCTTTCAAGTTGGAGAGTTGATATGAGCGAGATGATTCTAGCAGACAAGCCAATTCCTGCTGTGTTAGCACGTTCCATATATAACACATCAACAGAAGTTCCAGTAACGGCAATTGTAGAAAGAAACGTTTACTCAGAAGAAGGCAGAAACATAATAATCCCATCAGGCAGCCGCTTAATCGGCAAAGTTGGCGGTTTTGGCTCTTCACAAAACGCAAGAAGCAACGCAAGCAAAGTAGAAATTCAGTGGGACAGATTAATTAGGCCAGACGGCTCAATGTTTAAGCTTACTGGTTCTGTTACTGGTGACGCACAAGGCAGACAAGGAGCTTTAGGCTATGTCGACAACAACCTTGCAAAAAAATATACAGCACCAGTATTAACAACATTATTAACAAGTGGTGTTGCATATATGATGGCATCAGATGATGAAACAAGCGGAGAGATTGAGAGCTCAAAACAACAAGCCGCAGATGACGCAAGACAAAACTTCATAGACTCAATGGATGAGGTCTTTCAAGAGGTTCTGCAAGACAGTTTAGACCAGCAAGTCCTAATATTTATCCCAGCAGGAACAAGAATTGTCGTTTATCCAAACAAAGACTTGTGGCTCAGAAACCCAGAAAGAGACAAGCAACAACAAGATTTTGTAGACGAAAAGAATGGCCCTGTAAAAGCACTTATCCTCCCAGAGGAGCAAGGTGGAGGAAGCTCATCATCGTCTAACAATTCAGCAGGCGGCAGCTCAGATAGCACACCAAATGAGCAAATTGTTTATAGCAACAACCCAGATGTTGCGGCACAACAAGGTGGCACTGCACTAGTAGAGTCAAACAGATCTTCTAAAAAAGCAAGTCCTGTTGTTACTCCGCCACCTCCGCCTACGCCAACAGCAACAGGCGCAACAACAAACAAAAACCAATCAGCGCCGGTGCTGTTTTAGAAAGGATTTAATATGAGTAACTTTGCAGTATTAGAATCAGTATTAAGACCGCTTTCTTATTGGTATAATCAAGATAACATAGAAGAGGTTGCCATAAACAGGGCAGGGCAGATTTGGCTTAGACTAAGGGGCAAAAGAGCACATCCTTGGGTAATGTATAAAGATGAAAAATTAACCAAAGAATATTTAACAGATTTGCTCCACATTGTAGCAAACACATATGAGCTTCCATTTGACCCAGTTTCTGGAACGCCTGTTGTATATGCAGCCATACCAGGAGAACACCGTTTTTCGGCAATCTGCGGCAAAAATGTAATGTATGATCAAGAGGATTTAACAGGAGGCGTTGCTCTAACAATCCGTGTCCACGCAGATGACGTTGCTTTTGGTCTTGGTGATTATGGTTTAAAACAAGGAGAAAATCTTCAAACCATAAATCCCCTAAAAAACATAAAAGAGCCAACAGACCCTTATGAGAGATTGTTGTTATCAATAAAGCGTGGTGACCATATCTTGGTTTCTGGTGCCACATCAACAGGAAAAACAACCTTCTTAAACAACCTCTTAAAAATAGTAGATATTAATAAAAGAATTTTGACCATAGAAGATACCAGAGAGCTTATTGTTCCACACCCAAACAGGGTTCACGTAGTTTTATCAAGAACAGAGCAAACCAACCAATTAACGTATGCAAAAATAATTGACTTGGTTGTTCGTTTTACTCCAGACGCCATAATAGGCGGTGAGATATCAACCTCAAACGCAGGCGCAATATGGGAGCTAATGGGCTCAGGGCATGACAACTGCTTAGCAACCATTCACGCAGAGAGCTCAGAAGCAGCTTATGAGGCGTTTGTAAACAGAATTGCACACGCATACCCTGCCATAAACAAAGTTAAGACAATGGAGGAGATGAGAAAAAAACTAAGAGTTGTCCAAATCAACAGAGAAGGCAACATCAGGGCCGTAACAGAGGTAACATAAATAAAGGCAGCCTATATAAGCTGCCTTATTTTTATGCTTTTTCAAAAGCTGATAACTCTCGTTCTTCAACAGATTTATATAAATCAAACTTATTTAATATTGCAACCGCAACATAAATAGATGAATAAGTCCCTATAACAACCCCCCAGACGATAACAAAAGAAAAACTATACAAAGCCTCCCCACCAAAGATTAAAAGCGCCAGAGCGGCTAATAAAGTGGTTATAGAGGTTAACAAAGTTCTAGAGAAAATGTCATTTATACTTTTATTAAGCATTTTTGTTTGTTCCATGCCTTTATATTTTTTAACATATTCCCTAACTCTGTCATAAGTAACAACCGTATCATTAACCGAATAACCCGCCAAGGTTAAAATAGCAGCTATTGTTGTTAGATTAAAGTCAATAGCAAACAAAGACAACAAAGCAAGAGTTACCACGATGTCATGAACAAGACCAAGCATTGCCCCAAGAGCAAATTGCCACTCAAACCTAAACCAAATATATAGCGATATTGCAAGCACTGCAATAATAGATGCAATCAACCCAGCTTTTTTTAGCTCAGAGCCAACTTGCGGCCCAACGAGCTCAACTCTTCTATACTCAATTTCTTGCCCCAAGATTTGCTTAATCTCGCCAACAGCTTGCATTTGTTGTTTTTCATCCAAATTTTTTGCTTGCGCTCTTATCATAACTTCTTTGCCATCATTACCAATTGTTTGCAAAGAAACCTCACCAATTTTGAGGTTTGAGAGTTTTTTTCTCATATCGTTTAAGTTAAAAACTTGCTCAGATTTCACCTCAATTAAAATACCACCAGAGAAGTCAATGCCATAATTAAAGCCCTTTATAGCAACAACCACCAAAGATAAAACAACCGCCAAGGTTGAAAAAATATACATTGGCCTTGCAATTTTTAAGAAGTTTATGTTTGTGTCTTTTGTAATAAATTTAAATACTTGCATTTTATTTTCCTTCTCAAATTGGTAATTTCTTTGGCTTAAATTTTAATATCCAGCTTGCAATCATCAGTCTTGAAACACTAACTGACGTAAACATAGACGTCAAAATACCAAAAGATAATGTAACAGCAAAGCCTTTTACTGGTCCAGAGCCAAAATAAAACAGCACAAAAGACGCAGCCAAAGTAGTGAGGTTTGAATCAACAATCGTTGTCCACGCCTCCTGAAAACCTGTTTGCGCAGCTTCTTTTGGATTCTTTCCAGTTTTAACAACTTCTCTCATTCTCTCAAATATCAAAACGTTTGCATCAACAGCCATACCAATTGTCAAGATAATTCCTGCGATTCCAGGAAGAGTAAGAGTTGAGCCCATAAAGCTTAAAGCACCTAGCAACAAAAACATATTAATGATAACAGAAATTGTCGTAAACACACCAAACAAGCCATATGCAAGAATCATAAACACAATAACAGCAATAAAACCTATTGCGCAAGCTGTTGCCCCAGCCTTAATTGAGTCAGCACCAAGGCCTGCTCCAACAGTTCTTTCCTCAAGCACCAAAAGAGGAGCCGGCAAAGCGCCAGAGCGCAATAACAACGCCAAGTCATTTGCTTCTTTAACAGAAAAAGAACCAGTAATAACTCCGCTTCCACCCATGATAGGTCCTTGTATTGTTGGCGCAGAAATAACTTGGTTGTCCAACACAATTGCAAGTCTTGACCCAACATTGTTTGAAGTTATATCAGCAAATTTTGTGCCTCCAACAGCATTGAACTTAAAAGACACAACAGGGCTCCCTTCTTGAAAAGATGGTTGAGAGTCTGTTAAGTGCTCACCGCTGATAAGCGCTTTTCTAGTAACTTGATATGGCTCTCCCATTGTTCCAAGAACAGTTCTTGATGTTGCTTTTTGTTTGCCACCTTCTTCAACAAGATGAAAACTCATCTTTGCTGTTTTTCCAAGCAAAGATTTAACTTCTTCAGGATTTTGCACTCCTGGCAGTTGCACCACGATTCTATCAATGCCTTGTCTTTGAATAGTTGGCTCTTTTGTGCCAAGCTCGTCGATTCTACGTCTAACAATTTCAATAGATTGCTCAACAATCTTGCTCATAAGCTCATTTAAGGCAACTTCAGAATAAAACACATTAAGTGTGTTTCCGCTTTCTTCAACCTCAAGCCCTGCCTCAGAGTCTTTGATTAATTGTTTTGCATTTTGTCTTGAATTATAGTTTTCAATACTAACAGAAACATTTTTATCGCCAGCATTAAGCTTTGTATATCTAATTCTGTTCTCTCTTAATATTTGTCTTATAGAATCCTCTGTTGTAAGCATTCTTTCTTTAACAACTTCTTTAACATCAACCTCCAATAAAAGGTTAGAGCCGCCTTGCAAGTCCAAACCAAGGTTAACAGGTTGCAACCAAGCAGGAAGGTTTGCCTTGTTTGGCAAAAAGTTTGGGGCAGAAAAAAGAATCCCCAAAAAACAAACCGCCAAAACAGAAAATATTTTAATTTTACTAAGGTTATACATTATTTTTTTGCTTTCTTAACAGGTTTAGTTTCATTTTCTTTTGCGCCTATAACGTCCTTTAAGGTAGATTTTTTAACCTTAACAACAACATCTTTTGCAATCTCTACTTCTACTTCGTCATCAGAAGCGCTGATAACTTTTGCAACAATACCGCCGCCAGTAACAACTTTGTCACCTTTTTTTGTAGCATTTATCATTGCCTGATGATTTTTCATAGCTTTTTGTTGTGGTCTAATTAAAATAAAATAAAAAATTGCAAAAATAGCAATAAGTTGCACGATTGTAGACGTCATAGAAGCAGAGCCTGCGACAGCTGCTGTTTGAGCGAATGCTTGACTAATCATATTTATATCTCCTAAAAAAATTCTTATTCATAATATAATTATATTCTATATTTGCAAGCAAATTATAAAAAATTTGAAAAAAATAAAAAAAGTTCTTGCAAAATAAGTTTTTATTAATTATAAGGTCGTTATTGCGTATGGGGGTGTAGCTCAGTTGGTTAGAGTATCGGCCTGTCACGCCGAGGGTCGCGAGTTCGAGCCTCGTCACTCCCGCCATTAAAAACCCGCCTTTATAAGGCGGTTTTTTTATGCACAGAGCAGACGGCGAAGAGTCTATATAGTCCGTAAAAAACGCTTATATCAAATGATACAAGCGTTTTTGTTTTTACTTCTTTAATTTTCTTATTCTATACATCTCAGCCTCATACATCTTAAAAGAAATCTTATCACCTTTTTTTAAGACAATGTGCTGACCACGGCTAATTCTATAAAGGCAATTGTCACCTTCAAGAAACAAAATGTTATCACTGTGATACACTTCATTAACCACGCCTGTTCTCAGTCTTTCCCCTTCTATTGCTTTTTCCTTAAGCTCATGGCTTCTTGAAAAAACGCAGAGTATTGTCATCAACAATGTAATGATAAACATAAAGCAGTGATCCTTAAAGCTATAGCATTTTGTAACAGAAGAGATTAATCTCCAAAATACAATAGCAATAGTTAAGATTGCCCAATCATACATACCATAAAAAGACAACAAACATACAATCAAACTCCATATTGACAACCAAAAAGTCACCCTGTGCTCGTTTATATAGCAAGACAGCCCGCAAAATAAAGTAAACCCAAACGCAGTATAATCTGCAAGAGTTGCTCCGTCAGCCCTGTCTTTATATACAACATAAGATATTGCAAAGAGCAAAGTTGCTATTACATAGCCCCAGTTTTTTTTAAGAAAGTAGATAGTCTTCATAATTTTTTGTTTTAATAATTAGTAATATTTATTTTGTTTAAGCCACGAATAAACCACATTTATAATAAATTGCAAGAGTTTTCTTATATTGAGAAATACTTTGTTTTGTTGTTATAAAAAAGCACTGCACCTTTAATGGTGCAATGCTTAGTTTAACATCTCAGAGGCATCAAGCTCCTAAGTTTATAGCTCTTACATCTTTTACAATGTTAAAAGCTTTTTTAGAAAGGTTATGATATTTTCTATAAAGCTTAATCTTATTTTTCTCAGCAGATTTTGCCATTTTGTTCTCAGTCTTTACAGAAAACTTGGTGCTTCTGATAGCAAGGCTAAAAACCCTAATGTCTGAAATTAAGATTTTTTTATGCAAATATTGGTGAAAAGACCAGTTCTTAGAAAAGTAATCTATCACCCTAACGTTTTTATCTAGCAGCATTTTTTCTTGCAAAGAAAAATGTGGCGGAGAGAAAGAAAATAAGATTTCTAACTTCTCATATCGTTTAAGCTCATAGAGCACATGTTGCACATACTCAGGCAATTTATAATTAACCTTTGATAACATATCGCAAAACTCAACAACACTACCAGATATTGAGATTTTTAATATTTCTTGTGGATGCATAATTTGGATGTTTTAATAAGTAAATATTTTTAATTATAGGTCTTAGTTTTTTAAGCTAAGTTTCTTTCTATAATAGTTTTGTTTATAATTGCTTACATTACCATTTGTATAACAAAACAAAAAAAGAGTCAAGCAATCAAACAATGTCATTTCCTTGTTTTTGCTAATTTGTAGCTATCAAGACGCATTATTTGCAATAAGCAAAGCCAA